>NZ_JBFAJO010000056.1:0-63316 GCF_040655255.1 Kitasatospora sp. NPDC050463 | reverse complement strand
CGAACGTCCTGAACCCAGTCGGTAAACGAGCCCATGACGTCCACGCCACAGACTCGAACGGACATCACGAACAGCACAAATCACGGTCGGTAAAGACCTTGACGACCCAGGTCGCGATCACGTGTTCCATCGCGTCGATGGTCAAGGTGCCGTCCCGCTCCGGTTCCGCACCGCGGTCGGCGGTGTCGATGCCGGTGTAGCCAGGAAGGTGCTCGAACAGCAGCGACCGGATGCTGCCGAAGACCCGTTCGACCGCCTGCTTGTCCTGGGGCCGCAGCACCCGTGCCGGAAGCACCCGGCAGCCGATCACCTCCTGGACCTCGACCAGGTGGTGGTTGCGGTAGACGCTGCCGTGGTCGGTGGTCACCGTCTCCGGCGCGAAGAAGGGCAGGGCCGCGACCCGGTGGCCGACGAACTCCGCCACGACCGCAGCCGGCAGTCCCGGGTAGGGCCACTCCATCTCGCCGTCCCAGTCGGCCCGCATGGGCAGCGGGAGCATCACGTCCCGCAGCACCATCGCGACGTCGACCGATGTGTCCGACACCAGCGTGAGCCGGAAAGCACAGATGGAGTGGGTGTAGACGTCCAGCGCCAGCGTCAGGTGGACGCGGACCGGGTCACCGAAGACCCCCTCACGGACCATCACCGGCAAGATCGTCGTGTCCAGCGCGACCACCTGGCCCGGCCTGGTGACCAGCACGTGCCCGTCCTTCTCGGGCAGCGACGCGGAGCGTTCGTAGCGCTGCCGACCACGGCCAGGACCGAACCACTCGTGCCAGACTCGCCTGAGCGTGTCGTAGCTGGGGACCTTGATCTCCTGGCCGGGGAACGTCTCGCGGACGTAGCGGTGGATCATCGTCTCCCGGGTGCGGGCGTCCACCCTGGAACGGTGAAGCCGGGTCTCCTCCCGAACGGCCAGGATCGCTTCCCGGATCTCCTCTGAGATGCTGGGGTGCCTGCCGCTCTCGCGCAGCCATCGGTCGTCCGCGCAGCCGATCACCCCGAAGCGGCGCCGTTTACGCTCCCAACGCTCCAAGGTCCTGACGCCGACCCGGTCCAGCGCCAGCAGCTTCGCGGCGGCCGGGTCCATGGCCTCCAGCTCGGCCACTTTAGCCTGGCGTCGCTCGGACACGGTCGTGCGGTCAGGGTGGTACTCCGGGCGAGGCTCACCTGGCCGCGGGTGCAACGGGTCGCCGCTGCGGAAGCCGCAGAAGACCTCCATCAGGTGCTCGAACCGCAACTGCACCAGCGGGACCTTCTCCGGCTTCAGGTCCTTCAACGTCATCTCCTGCCGTCCCCGGTTCGCGCCGGACGAGGAGGTGAGCGACGAGCTGCGGCACTGCGGATGGTTCAGCAGGAATCTGAAGCTGACGCACTGCCGGACACCGGCCCGGTTCATCAGGTGCACTCGGCCGAGATGGGGTTCCTGCCGCTCGACCAGCCACTCGCTCGCGTCGAGGACCAGTGCTGCCCCCGGAGCCAGATCCAAGGCGCCCGCGCTCATGACACCTCCGCCGGCATCAGCCTCGACGCGTCGGTCAAGGGCTCGGACAGATCCACGCCAAGTCGCCGTTGCCACAACAGGTTCAGCAGCTGGGCCCGCGCGACCGGCCAGAACTGGCAGGCCATCGCGGCCTCGCGGAAGGTCACACCCTGCTCAGCTGCCGCGAGTAGCCCAGGACGCAGATTCAAGAGGTCGCTCATCGGGCGCCGCCGCGCGTACATCGCGTCCAGCGATGCCTGGATGTGCGGCGACCAGCCGGCCGCGACAACGTAGCGCCAGCCGCAGACCAGAGAGAGCTCGTGAGCGGCGGCAAAGGATTCCTCGTCCTCGGACTTGATCAGTCCTGCCGGACGTACGTCGACGACGAAGACCCCGTCGTCGGAGACCACGAGGTAGTCCGGGGTGTGCCGCCGCCAACGCCCGTTCGCCTCGAAGCGCATCCGGAACGGCTGCGAGAGCAGAATCTGCACGCGGCCGCAGAAATCGAGCGCCCGCAGCAGCCAGTCCTCCT
Source organism: Kitasatospora sp. NPDC050463 (assembly GCF_040655255.1). NCBI lineage: Bacteria > Bacillati > Actinomycetota > Actinomycetes > Kitasatosporales > Streptomycetaceae > Kitasatospora > Kitasatospora sp. NPDC050463. Next base: position 61,301 of record NZ_JBFAJO010000056.1, on the reverse strand, counting down.
CCAGACTCTCGAAGCCGTGCAGCCGCCCCGTGCTGACCATGTACTCCAGCCCCGGCCGATGCCGCTGATCACGCCGCCAGGTGAAGCCGCGCATGGGGACACTGCCCACCCAGGGAGTTGGCCCCAGGGCGGCCACCGGGCCGGTCACCTCACCGCCTCGGTGACGCCATGTCACCGTCCAACGGCGCGTCCATCCCTCGCCGAGGGCAAGCCCCTGGCGCCCCGCCGTCGTGCTGACGGCAACCAGCAGGTCTTCCCACCTGCACAGATGGGACCACAGCGGCCCCGTGTACGTAGAGCCGCGAGTCGTCGGCGGTGCCGGGAAAGTCCTGCGTGACGTATCCACCCCGCCATCGAAGTAGTCAGCTCGCGTTGGCTGGCGACTTCTTCGGAGTTGGCGACAACTTGCTTGCCAAACGATCACCAGCCGACAGATACCTCGCCGAATCGGCGACAGTTGTCATGCTGACCCGCCCGGAGAACCGCACGTCGAGTAGTGCGGTTAGCGACAAGTAGCGTGCTGAGTCACACGTTCCGAGCGTTACTTTGCGAGGTGCCGTCCGTCGCCAGTGACCGTCGGTGACGGATCAGACTGTTGGCAGGCGGCAAGCACGGGGTTGAATAACAGCGGTGCAGCCGTCCCATCCAGGTCGTTGGAGGGGAAGGGCACGGTGAGCGGTGGCGTCGTTTACTGGCTGTCCGGGCGGTCGATCGCGTAGACCGCCGGGTTCACCAGAGAGTCGCCGACCTTCTGCCCGTCGTCGCACATGACGTACACGGCGTCACCGAGGACCTGGGCCCAGCGGACCATGCGCTGCGGGAACCGGACCGGGCGGCTGCGCCGGCCGCTCACCGGGTCGACCAGGACGAGGTCGGAGTCCGAGCCGAGTGGGGAAAAGCACCAGGGAGGGCCGGGGCGGGCGGTGGCCTTCCAGTTCTCAGGCATGACGTCCCGCAGGTCTGGCGCGTCCCAGAGGGTGGTGCCGTTGCGGATGTCGACAATCCGGTTGCCGGGGTTGAGGGTGTTGTACCGGAGTTGCAGGGCGGTGTCCCACCGGCGCATCACCCGCGTGCCGGAGATGCCCCACAGCCGGCGACCGTCGGTCAGGTTCCAGGCGCTTGAGGTGTAGGTGTCCGCAGGGGCCTGACCGGCGACCAGGCCATACTCGGGGACGACCTGACCGCCGGCCTGGAGCGGCCCGAGGACCTTGCCGTCAGCGGCGGCGACGGTATGCAGCTCCTTGGTGCCCTTGAAGTAGATCCGGTCGTCGGTGGAGCCGGCAAGCTCCTGGTCCTCACTGCTGTTCGCTGGTTGGTGGTTCCACAGGTCATGCCCGGTGTCCGGGGAGATGGCGAGCCAGCTCTTCCCGTCGTCATTGACAAGGATCGCGCCGCCGGCCAGGCCGAGGCCCATCAACTCGGCCAGGTCTCTGCGGATGACGTATGTCCACACCACCGTGCCGTTGGTGGGGTCGAGGCACCAGACGTGCTTGCCGATGCCGACGTACAGGGCGTTGTCCGCAACGACGATGTGGTGAGCGCCGTCGCTCACCTCGCCGCTGTCAATCCTCAGCTCCCGCGACCAGCGCGCCTTGCCGGTGACGATGTCCAGGCACTGCACCGTGTCACCGTCGAGGACCAGGATCGAGTCCGAGGAGAGGCGCAGAGCATCGTGGATCGGAGTGGCCTGGCCCGGATACGGCCACACGACCTTGCCGGAGCGCGCGTCCTGGGGGCCGGCGTTCGTCATGAGCAGGGGGCCCACCTGGCCGGACGGCACGTCGTTGCCGGGCACCGTCCAACGCGGTCGGACCGGTTGGGCGGTCGCCCCGGGGGAGGCTGCCGTCGTCGCCCCACCGCCGCTGCCCGAGCCCTTGCCGCCGTCCAGGAACTGGGGGACGAGCGCGGCGGTGGCGCCACCCGTCACGACGACGACGCCCACGCCGAGCAGTACCGAGCGTCGGCTTACCTTCCGGTCGTCGGCCGGCGCGGCTGATCTGGGCGGGCTGCCGGGTTCGGCTGGTTCGGCGCCGGCCGGTGCGGCGCCGACCGGTGGGAGGGGTGGCCGTGGCGGCGGCGAGGGTCGTGGTGCCGGACCAGCGGTGGGCTGCGCCCCGAGGAGTGCGGCCACCGCCCCGAGCCGGGCCGCCGTCTCTGTCGCCGAGGCGGGGCGCTGTTCCGGGTCCTTGGCGAGCAGTTCGGCGACCAGGGCGTCGAGCTCGGGTGGGAGGCCCGGCCGGCTCCGGGATGGCGGTTCTGGGATCTCCGAGGCGTGGGCGACGAGCTGGGCGAGGAGCTCGCGGCCGGCGAAGGGCGGGGCGCCGGTGAGCAGGTGGTGCAGGAGGCAGCCCAGGGAGTACAGGTCGGAGGCGGGGCCGAAACCCTGGCCGTGGGCCTGCTCGGGACTCATCCAGGGGGCGCTGCCCAGGACGCTGTCGGTCCGGCTCAACTGTTCCAGGCCGAGGGCCGGGTGGAACCAGGCGATGCCGAAGTCCAGAACCTTGACCGTTCCGTCCGGGGTGAGGATCACGTTCGCCGGCTTGATGTCCCGGTGGACGATGCCGTGTTCGTGGGCGAAGGCGAGGGCGGCGCAGACCTGCCGGGACCAGTCCACGGCGCGGGCGGGGGAGGGCGGTTCGTCGGAGGCCAGAACTCGGTCGAGGGTCCGGCCCGGGGCGAGCTCCATGACGATGAAACCCGTCGGACGACCCCGCACCCGGCCCGGCGCGGTCGCCGCGGACAAGGCCTACTCGTCCCGCGCCAACCGCACCTACCTGCGCAAACGCGGGATCAAGGCCGTCATCCCGGAGAAGAAGGACCAGGCTGCCAGCCGGAAACGGAAGGGCAGCAGGGGTGGGCGACCCGTCGACCACGACACCGAACTCTACAAAGAGCGCAACACCGTCGAGCGCCTGATCAACAAGCTGAAGGCCTGGCGGGGCATCGCCACCCGCTTCGACAAGACGCCCGAGAGCTACCTCGCAGGACTTCACCTCCGCGCCTCGATGATCTGGATAGACGACCTCGTACGACCGCTCAACTGATCACAACATCACACAGGCCCTAACGGTGAGCCGCGGGAGCCGGCGCACGAGCGGCGGGTGCCTGCGGGGCGGGCCGGTCGGCGGGCAGTCCCAGCGGCCGGGAGGGCGCGGTGCGGGCGGTCGCGGCCCGGACCCGCTCGGCGTCCGGGCCACCGTCGGCCTTGAGCGCGTACTCGCGGGCTTCGACGAGGTGGATGATCGCACTCAGGGCGGTGTTGCTCTCGGCGTACGCGGTCCGCAGCGAGCTGGCCGCAGAGGTGATCCGGTCGAGGTCGTAGAAGGCTGGCACGTGGCCGGGCCGCGTGAGCGCGTGGAGGCGGTCCTGGTGCACGGCGGCGGAGTTGGAGACCACGGCAAGGTGGCTCCTGGTGTGCATGACGGCTCGGAGCAGGGGGTCCTCGACGGGCTGGCGGACCGATGCCTTCTCCAGTTCGGCGATCGGCCGGGCCCAGGCTTTCTCGATCAGGGCATCGGCATGGTCGAGGGCGGTCGGGTCGGACACGGTGTTCTCCAGTGGGGCCTGCTCGGTGGGAGCGAGTGAGGTGGCGGCCTGGGCGGCCTGCTGTGCGGCGTGGAGCTGGACGGCGTGGTCGTTGGTACGGGCGCCCAGCTTCCGGCGGGCTCTGGCGGCGCGGCTGTGAAGGGTCGCGGCGTGGGTTCCCTGGCGCCGAGCGACTTCGGCGATGGTGTAGCCCTCCGTGAGGTAGCGCAGGAGGGTGGCCTCGGCGGGGCTGAGGGGTTGGCCGTGCAAGGGCTTGCTCAAGGTCGGCTCCTTCGGGGCGTTGCGGCGGTGCCCGCACCGACGGGAGCGGGCGCCGGGGTCGGTGGGGTCCGGCTGGTGGAGGAGGCGGAGGTCGAGCGGGAGGTGGCTGCGCTGATGCGCGCGAACTCCAGCGAGGTCGGTGCGGCCGGCGTGGCGGAGGCCCCGGCGGCGAGGTGCTCCAGGTCGATGCGCCGCATGGACCGGTGGACCGGCGCCGGGTCGCTGACGGCGGTGGTCAGCGCCTGGAGGAGGTGCTCGGGCAGGCGGGAGGAGGCCGTGGCGTACCAGACCTGGCCGGGCGCCCCGGCCTCGAACAGCCACCGTTCGGTGGCGCCGGTCATCTCGGCGCCGTGCTCCAGGGGCTTGTCCCGGACGTGGAGCCGGACGAAGCGGTCCGGCGACCGGTAGGTGAGGAACGGGGTGGTCGGGTCCAAGCTCCACTCGTCGGCGAGGAGCCCCAGGCACGTCTCGACGCCGACGATTCGTCCGCCGTGGTCAAGGTAGGCGCTGGGGCCGTGGGTGTAGGCGTCGGCGAACGCAGTGGTGAAGTCCGCGACGACCTCGGGCGGGGCCTGGTGGTCGAAGGTGACCAGCCACTGCGGCGGCGCAAAGGCGTCCGGGCCCGCACTGATCTTCCACATCACCCGGCCGTAGCCCTCGGGCAGGTGCGCCAGGCGGGCGCGCAAGTCCGGTGAGGCGACGAAGGTGTTCCCCTCCTGATCCCGGCTGCGAGCCCACCCGGCGTCGAGCAGCGGCTGGACGGCTTCGGAGCCGTCGGAGTCCGAGTTCGCGAGGTAGCGCGGGGCAATCCGGTAGTGGCGAGGCTGCTCGGGCGGGTTGGGCATGTCGGGTCCTCGCACCGGGTCAGCGAGCACGGCCGGCGAGCGCGGGCACCGGGAAAGCCGCGGGCCGGGTCGTGGTGGTGTAGGCGAGCACCGAGGTGTTCGCGCTCGGTGCGGGGACGGAGCGGGCGGTGGCCGCTCGGATGCGCGCGACCTCCAGCGGGCTCGCCGCGGTCGGCGTAGCGGTCGCCTGCGAGGGGAGGTGCCCCAGCTCGTGGTTCCGAAGGTACCGCTGGACCGGGGCCGGGGCGGTGACGGCGGTGGTGAGCGTGTCCAGGAGGTGGTCGGGGAGGTTCGTGGTGGCGGTGGCGTACCAGCGGTGGCTGGGCGGACCGACCTCGAACAGCCAGCGTTCGACGTCGCCGGTCATCTCGGCCTCGGGGTGCAGGTAGCCGAGCCGCCGGTGAAGTGACACGAGCCCGTCGGGTGAGCGGAAGACGGCGGTCGCCCGCTCGGTCTCCAGATGCCAGCCGTGCTCGTCGAGGAGGCGGTCCGTCACGTCGTAGCCGCCGGTGTCACCGTGCAGCACGGAGCTGGGTGCGGCGGAGTGGGCGGCTGCCAGGGCGGCGGTGAAGTCGCCGACGATCTCGGTAGGAGCGGACAGGTCGACGGTGACCTGCCAGGTGGGCGGCGCGAAGGCGTCGGAGTGGGCGTTGATCATCCACAGGTCGCCGCGCTCGCCTTCGGGGAGGAAACCGGTGCGGACGGTGTGGTCGGGTGTGGTGACGAGGACGTTGCCCAGGTCGTCGCGGCTCAGGGCCCAGCCCGCGTCGAGCAGGGGGATCAGACCGGGGTCGCCGGTGTGGGTGGGGCCGGCGAGGAAGCGCGGCGCGACCTGGTACTCGCGCGCCGGGGCGGTGAGGTTCGGCATGGAAGGCCCCAGGGGTCAGCGGCGCCGCGCCGCGGGCGCGGGCCGGGAAGCGGGCGGTGTGGAAGGACCGGACCAGGACGGCGGCATCGGGCGGGTGGGGGTGGTCCGGGAAGGGCGCCGTACGGTCACGAGGGCCAGGTGGCGGGTCGGTATGTCGCCGACGAGCCGCTGCACGGGCGCCGTGTCGCTGAAGGCGCGGGCCGCGTGCACGAGGGGGTAGAACGGCACGCCGATCGTGAAGTCCGCACGCCACGAGGGGTGTTTCGGATCGCCGGCGAGCATGCTCCACGACGGCGGGGCAAGGCCGGAGACCTCGACGTCGGGGGACTGGTATCCGACGCGGTGCCGGTAGACGGCGGTGTGGTCCGGCGCGACCTGGTCGTGGAAGCCCTTGGGAGCCTGGTCGGGCCGCCAGCCGCGGTCGGCCAGGACGGAGGCAGGAGTGTCGGGGTGGTAGTGCCGGCCCCCGCGCAGGTAGTCGCGGTGCCGGGTTCGCAGACCGTCGGCGAGGGCGGTGGCGAAGGCGGCGGTGATCTCGGCGGGGGTGCCGGTGCCGAAGCTGGCCCGCCACAGGGGATCGGAGCCGGCACTGGCGTACCCGCGTAGGGTCCAGGCCCCGGGCTGGCCGGTGGGCCCTTCGCCGGTGAGTACGGCGGTTCGGCACGGGCTGGTGAGACGGGCGGCGCCGTCAGGCGCGTGGTCACGGGACCAACCGTGGATGTCTGCCAGCGCGGTGACGGCGAGCAGAGGGTCGCCGGGACCGGCAAGTCGAAGCGGCTGGACAAGCAGAGGGACTGTGGAGCGCACCGGTGGTTCCTTGCACTGGTGGGGAGCGGGCCCGGCCGTCGAACGATTCGGCGCTCCGGCGTCCGGGCCCATGGCAGGGGAGGTGGGCGAGTCTGCGTCTGGTGATCACGGCGTTCACCGCCCGCGGGCAGGGCTGGCGGCGGACGGGGCAGCAGGGGTGCGGGGCTGTGGCTGGGAGGAGTGGCTGAACAGGGCGGCCGGCACCGCGCTTCGGCGGAGCGCCGCTGCGGTGCGGATGCCGTCGCTGCCGAGGGCCGGGGCGGGGAGGGTGCGAACAGCGGTCGGCACGGGAGCAGTGGGTACAGCCGTGTGGCGCTCTTCCCAGCGCTGGACGGAGGCGTAGACCGGCTCGAGTGCCTGTCCGGCCTCGGTCAGGGTGTACGGGTCGCCGTGCCGGGTGCCGGCCCGGGTGACCAGGCCGTCCTCCTGGAGCCGGGCGAGCCGGGGAACGAGCAGCGCCTCGTAGACGTCGGCGGCCTCGGCGAGATGGGTGAAGCGCAGGCTGCCGTGCTCGGCCAGCAGTTGGACGACCGTGGTGGTGTGGCGCGGCTGCAGGCGACTCAGCGCGTCCTCGATCCGGTCGGACCTCCCCTGGGGGCTCCGGTCGATGTGCTCCGACGACCACTGAACCAAGGACCGGTACACGGGGCCGAGGGTGAGTGCCCGCTGGCTGAGGCGGTAGGGCGCGGTCCGGTCGAACTCGGCGTCCCGCCGGAGAAGGCCGGCCTCGTGCATGGTGGCCAGCCGCTTGCTCATGAACGGCGCACCGACCGACGGGAAGTACCGCGCGAGGTCGCGAACCCGCATCTCCGGGCCGTACTTGGCGATGGTGTGGACGATTCCCGTGGTCCACTTCGGGGCGAGCTGGCGCAGGGCGCCTTCGACGCGCTGCGGATCGGCACCTGGGATGGTGGCAGTGGCGGGCTGAATGGGCATGATCGTTTCTCCAGGTCAACGGGTGCGGGCAGGAGGGGCCGCCGGCACGCCCGGGGCCGTGCTCGGCGTGGGCCCGCTACTCGGGTCGGCGGCAGCGCTGCGCAGAAGCGCGGCGTGCATCCGTCGGCGGTCGGAGGTATGCGCGGCATCGAGTGCTTCGAGTGCTGTCTCGCCTCGCTGCGTCAGAGAGAGCCGTTGGCCCGGCCGATACGAGGGAGTACTGGTGTCGGCGGCGATCAGGCCGGCCACGATCAGGTTCTCCACCGTTTCGAGGTGGACGGGTGCACCGCCGCCGTTGGTGTAGTTGATGTACTTGTCGCCGTGGACGGGGCTGGTGCTGAGACAGAGGTCGCCGCGTTCGACGTCCCGCAGCGCCTCCCGCTCGAAGCCCTCCGGGTCGGGGCGGGCTGCTGCACAGAGATCGGTCGATCCGTTGGCCGGCGACTGGCCGGGCGTGACGGGTGCGTTGTCCCGCACTCGCTTCCGTTCTGGCGCCGTCGACGGTGGTCCGGCTTCGGCGCATCGCTCGTAGGCGTAAATCGCGCGGGTGAGCTGCTGATAGGCCGCGCCTCGTCGAGCGGCGAGCAACTCGACCTGGAAACCGGTGGATTGGATGACGCCGTTGGTGCCGCGCATGGCGGCGTGGTCACCGCGGGCGATCGGCTCCAGGCGCTCGATCACGAGCTGGGCACGGGTGGTGAGGTCGCGGTGGAGGTCGTCGACGTCGCGGGAGGTGGTGGCGATCATCTGGGCGAGGTGGGCGATCGGGCTCTCGTGCAGGTGCCCTGCGGCCAGGGCCTGGGGGTCTTCGGCACCGAGCCGGTCGAGAAGACGATGTGGGCGCCGGGCTTCTTGAGCGGGTCGTGGGGGTTCACTCGACCGCCTCCATGCGGGCGAGCAGGGAGCGGACCAGGGTGGGGAGGCTGCCGGGGCCGTCGCTGATCCGTACGTCGCTGGTGGCCTCGTCGACGATGTACTGAGCGTCCTCGATCAGGCCACTGCTGATCTCCATGCAGGCGTCGGTGATCGTGGCGGCGGCCCGCATGGCGTCGGCGAGAACCTCGACGTAGGCGCTGGGCGTCATCCCGGCGGCGTCGGCAGCGGTGCGGATCGCGGCCAGCTCCAGCGCGCTGAAGGAGTAGTCGAAGCCCTCCTCGTCCTCGCTCAGATCGAGGACGGCCTCCGTCCCGGGCTCCAGCGCAGGGATGCCGGCGCGGGTGCAGATCGCGTCCACGGCCGTGGTGAGCTCTGCGAGAGACTCGGTCAGCCAGCCTAGGGCGGAGGCGTAGGAGGCGAGGGCGAACAGGCCGACGGGGGTGGCCGGCAGCGGTTCGTCGAGCAGGTCCTCCAACCGGAAGTTCAGTTCTTCGACTACGCGGGGCCCGGCGGCGAGCGGCCCGAGGACCGGGTGGAGGTAGGAGCGGGTGGCCGGGGTGGAGTACTCGGCGGTGAGGATTCCGGCGACGTCCTGGGCGGCGTCGGTGAGCCAACCGGCGAGGTCGGAGCGGGTGGGCGTGCTGTTGGTGGTCATCATCGGGCCTTCCGGGCAGAGGTGGTGGGGGCGAAGCCGGGCGAGGCGGTCGTGTATGCGGTGCCGGCGGGGCCGCGATTCTGCGGGGGGCGCGCAGAGCGCGCACGGGCCGCCTGGACCCGCGGCTCCTGCGCCGCCCGGACGCTGGCCTCCTGGGCCGGGTTCATGCCGGGGGCGACGGTGAGACCGGTGCGACCCAGCCGGTTCTGGGCTGAGCGGTAGACCGCGTAGTCGAGGCGCGGGCCGGCGGCGACGAGGTAGACCTCGCGGGCGTGCTTGGAGGTGGGCGGTGCCTCGCGGAACTGCACGACCAAGCGGTGGGTGGCCCAGTCGCCACCAGCCCCGAGGACGACCTTGTGGCAGCCCTCCAGGCGTCCGTCGAGGCGGCTGGCGACGCGCTCGCCGTGGACCATGTCCTGGAGGTGCAGCAGGGCCTGGTCCCGTATGGGTTCGGGAAGTTGGCGCAGGTCGGCGATGGCGTCGGGGTGCGCGGCGAAGGCGAACTTGGCGCGGCTCACAGCGACCTCCGGGAGGACCGCGGGGAGTTGACGGGTGTGGCCGGCGAGGCCGGGCTGGTGCTGGCCGCCAGGGGGAGCGAAGCGGTGCGGGAGAGTGCGGCGCTGGTCCGCAGGGCTTCTGTGTCGAGGCGGTACTCGGGTGCCTCGGGAAGCGGGGTGGAGCGGTGCTCCAGCCAGGTATCTGCGGCAGCGTGGTCGGCGAAGGCCCCCTCGCGGACCGTGTAGGTGAACTGGTCGGGCTGGAGGGTCTCCAGGAACAGCCGGACGGGCAGGTCCTTGTCCTGGCGGTCGACGGCGATGCTCCAGCCCTCGACATCGGATCCGTCGATGACCTGGTAGCCGACGACCTCAAGGTGCTCGCCGGAGCGCCGGATGCGGTCCTCGACCCGGACCGAGAGATCGTCGGCAGGGGTGGGGGCATCGATGGTCGGTGCGAGTGCGTCCGGCGGGCAGCCGCGGTTGACGAGCCAGTTCTGCGCGAACGCGAAGGTGGCGTGCTCGGCGCGGCGCATGCCGAAGGCGGCCTGGCTGCTGTCACGAATGATGTCGAAGGAGACGATGTTGGGCATGTTGGGGTAGCCCCAGGTCGCCGAGGTGTCGAAGGCGATGATGAAGCTGCGCTCGCCCGCGTCGTGCTGGGAGATCGTCTTGAAGTCGCCCACCCAGGTGCAGTCGTAGAGGTCGGCGCTGAGGTCGTCGGCGGGCTCCAGGCCGTCGAGCCGGAAGTCGATGGCCTTCATGCGGCGAGCCCCAGCTGGTCGGGCGACGCCAGGACACGGTGGTTGGGCCGGGCCGGGCTGGTGGTGCACGCTCCGAACGGGCCGTCCGGGGCCCGGAGCTGGAGAAGCGTGTGGTCGAGATGGTCACGGTGCCAGGTCGACGGGCCGCTGAGGCCGGCCTCGGTGTCGGTGAGCTGCTGCCACGCGAGCCAGAGCCCGTGGAGTCGGGCGACGGCCTCCTGGTGCTCGTACCAGCGCGAGCACCACGGCCGGGTCGAGCTAATCTCCCGGCCGTAGGTCGGCAGGAGCACGTGGGTGACCCAGTTGCCGAGGCCGGCAAGCTCGGCGGCGTACTCCGCGCCGCCCATGGCCAGGATGAACACCGAGGCCGGGCCGTCGCCTTCGGCCTCGGTGGCTTCCGACTCGGGCTCCTCGCCACTGGGGCCGACAGGGTCGGCGCCGAGACGGTCGAGGAGGACGCCGTGCTGGCGGACCTCGGCGATGGTTCGAGCGAGGGTGCTGGCGAGGTCGTCGAGGTCCTCGTCGGGGATGCGGATCGGCTCGGGCTCGGTGGAGCCCGTCGTCGGGTCGTCGGACATGGCACATCCAAGTGGTTCGGACGGGAAGGGAGCGCGAAGGAAGGCGAGGACGGTCCTCTGTGGCGGGTCACGGGCGTGCACCAGGTGTGTGGGTGGGAAGAGGATCCGCGGATTCGGCGGTTTGGTACGGCCGCCAAGTCGTTCTAGACGCAGGCCAGATGGGCCGTTCGGGCGATGAGCTGCGACCCGAGGGCGACGGCGTCGGCGAGGGTGTCCGCCACGTGGTGCCCGGCGGCGGCGAGCTTGGCGGGGTGGTGGAGGCCACCGGTGTGGAGGACCACGTGCGCGCCGTTGGCGTGGGCGGCGTCCGCGTCGTCCAGGGCGTCGCCGACCAGCAGCACCCGGTGGCCCTGGCCGGCGAGGCCGAGAGCGTCGAGGTGGGCGGCCAGCGGGGCCGCCTTCGTGCCTCCGGACGCACCGGTGCGTCCGTCGACGCGGTCGAAGAAGTGCCCGATCCCGGCCTCGCCCACTTCGGCCAGCAAGGCGTCGTGCGGGCAGAGCGACAGCAGCGACTGGGTGTGGCCAGCCTCGTGTAGCGCCGTCATCAGCTCGACCGCACCCGCCCTGACCCGGACGGGCTGTGCGCGAAGGTGCTCCAGGAACGCGCCGTCGCTGTCCAGCCACTCCTGCTCGGTGATCTCGCGCCCGAGTAGCCGGGCGTAGAAGTTCGGGATCGGCACGGTGTGCTTGGCCCGGTAGGTTTCCCGGTCGACGAGGTCGCCGCCGAGGGCGGGCAGCGTCGCGTTCAGGGCGTTGACGTGGTCGTCGAGGTCGTCCTTGACCGTGCCGTTCCAGTCCCACACAACGTGCATGGTGGGCAGGGGAGTTACGGGGGCGGTGTTGGTGTTCATGGTGGTTCTTTCAGCTGGAGCGGGGGGTGGTCAGGCGGAGAGCAGGTGGTTGAAGCGGCGGAGCAGCCAGAGCGCGGCGCAGGCCCCGGCGAGCGGGACGAGGGCGACGAGCAGCGGTCCGCCGGTGCTGGCGAGGGAGGCGAGGCCGGTGCCGGCGGCCTGGCCGATGCCGATGCAGGCGATGAGCCAGGCGAAAGCCTCGGTCGATTGGCCGTCGGGAGCGAGGCGGTCGACGGTCAGGAAGCTCGCGGTCAGCAGCGGGGCGAGAAAGGTGCCGGGCAGGATGGAGCCGAGTGCGGCGACGGTGGGCACTGGGTCGGGTAGCAGCACCATCCACCCGGCGGCGAAGCCGATCGAGGCGGCCACCAGGTGCCGGGCCGGAGCACCGGGCCAGACGTGGCGACCGTAGGCCAGGCCGCCGAGCATGCTGCCGACGGACAGCGCGGCGGGCATCACTCCGGACAGCCATCCGGCGTGGTGGCGCTCGGCGGAGGCGAGGGCGAGCACGTTCACCGCGCCCAGGGCGATGCCGGTCCCGGTGAGAGCGGCGAACAGGACCCGCAGACCCGGCACCCGAAGCGGCCCCAAACGGTCTGCCCGCTCGGGCGTGGTGGCCGGCCTCCACCTTGCAGAGGGCTTACTCGTGATCACCAGGCCGGTGCCGAGCAGGCCGAGCGCCGCGGTCGCCGCCAGTGCAGTAGGGGCTCCGGCCCCGGCAGCGAAGCCGGTTGCCAGCAGTGGGCCGACCACGAACACCAGACCCTGAGTGCTGCTGTCGAGCGCAAGCGCGGCACGCTGGCGGTCAGCGTCAGGAAGGACGTGCGGCCACAGCGCCCGAAGACCGGCCTCCAGCGGCGGAGTCGCGAGGCCGGCCACCAGGACGGTCAGCGCGCCGAGCACCGGGTGCCGGGTCGGGTCGGTGCACGGAAACAGCAGGAAGGCCGCGCTCGCGGCTGGGGCTGCGGTGTAGAGGACCACGGTCTGGCCGTAGCGGTCGACCAGGCGGCCGAGCATCGGCTGGCCGATCGTGGCGGCCAGGCCGTACAGCGCACCGAGCAGTCCGGCCATGGCGAGCGAGCCGTGCTCGGCTCGCACCAGCAACAGGATCGCGACCGGGGCCATGCCGGTGGGCAGCCGTCCGATCAGGGTGCCTGAGAGGAGGCGGGCGACGTGCGGGGCGCCCAGGACAGCCCGGTAGCTGCTGTCCTGGGCCCGGCCGGAGACGACGGGGGTGGTGCTCAAGGGGAGTCCTTCGGTCGTGCGGTCGGCGGCGCGCGGGCGGGTGCCTGGCGACCCGGGGCATGCGCAGGCATGGCAGCCCTCTCGGTTCGTGCGGCTGCCGGGAGAAGAGTCCGGAGAATCCGCGATTTGGTACGGCCGGGATAAGCCGGTAGAAGCCCCTACCGGACCCGGAACAGCGGGCAGTGGGACATCGGCGGCCCCAGCAACTCCAGAGCCCTGGCGGCCGAGTTCGGGCGCATCCGCGAGGAGCTCGGGGACTTCCCCGGCAAGGTCGTCGATGCCGCTCGGCTGCGGTCGATGCTGGTCAGCCCGGCGCGAACCTACTACCCCGGCATGCCGAACGACTGCTACTTCGAGGCGTCCACCGCGCTTTGTCTATCCCGGAGGCCGGGCACGGAGCCGGTGATGAACCACTGCCAGCCGGCGAAGTGCCCCAACTCCTGCGTGCTGCCCCGGCACTAGGAGGCAATCGATGTGGTGAACGCGGACGCCCGCGGCCTCTTGGCGATCCGGCCGATCACCGCGCTGCAGCGGGCAGCACTGCAGCAGCAGATCGAGCAGATGGGCCGCATGCGGGCCCAGGCCGGGCAGGAGAAGACAGGATGAGCACCATCGAGGACGTCGCAGCGGCCCTGGAAGCCGCGATGGACCGGCTTCTGGCCGACGAGCCGATCCGCAGCGATGGAAGCCTCACCGTCGCCTCCCTGGCGCGGGAAGCCGGGGTGAGCCGGGCAACGGCCTATCGCGCCGCAGAACTCCTCGAACGCTTCCGGAGCAAGATCGAGGAGCGCACCACCGACCCCGATGCCCCGGCGACGCTGCGAGAGCAAGTTCGAGAGCTCAAAGGGGAACTCCGCGAGGCCAAGCGCGCCCGGCATGAGGAGATCCAGTGTCTTCGTCGATCTGTTGACGCCCTGGCTCAGCAAGTCCAGGCGCTGACCCTGGACAACTGTGCTCTTCGGGACGCCCTCGCCCGGTCCGCGGCAGTCACAGCTCTACCCGTTCGACACCCCGGTTCGGTCGAACCGGTCACCTGACGAGGCATCACCGCAGGTCAGGAGGCTCGCTCAATCGGGTACTGCCGTCGCGAGTTGCTAGGTGGTGATTTTCGGCACCGCCATACGTCTAGGTCAGTGAGGCCCACAGTCCAGCCTCCTGCAGTCGCCGCCGCCAGCGGTGCACAGCAGAAGCCGCCACGACCGAAAGGAGCTCCGCCGATGCGACCACCCGCTCGCACCGGGAGTTCCCCAGACCAGCCGCCGCCCCCACAGCGGACCCAGCCCCCAGTACCTCTCCAACCCTTGGGCAATGGACTCACGAGACCACCCGACGGGAGTGACTTGGAGAGGTCAGAAAAAGTCGAGCCCTATCAATCGGCGACCATTGACGAAGGTCTCCCGAACTGGGCACAACAAGCGAGGGAGGACGGCAAGCTCTATGCCCGAGCCCGTTACCTAACAGGAAATCCCGACGACGCCGACGATCTCATCCAGGAAACGTACGAGAAGGTCTGGAAAGCGCGGGCGCCGATCAAGCCGATCGATAACCCGGTTGCTTATCTTCGCACGGCGCTGAGTCGACTTCATATTGACTGGCTCAGAAAGAAGAGAGTGCGGCCATATGAAGTCCAGGTCGACGATCTGCAGGACTTTGACAAGGCATGTGAGGGCGTCGAAACGCAGATAGACCTGTGTGACGAAGAGGTTCGCCAGGCTCTCCAGAGCCTGGGGGCTCGGGAGCGTCACCTGGCAATCCTGGTTGATATCGAAGGTTATACAGTCAAAGCGGCCGCCGAAGAGCTCAGGATGAGCTACACAATGGCACACAAATATCACCAAATGGCCACAAAGCAGCTCCGCACCGCTTTGGCGCATCGAGATTGGAAACTTAAGGAGGGCCGGCATGAGCTTGAATAGCGAAGGATACGGCCTGGAAGGGCTTCCTTCGAGAAGCGTCTCGTTTTGGAAGGTTGCCGTTGACCTATTCTTCTTCAAGGGTCACCGCTCAGCCCAAGTGAAGGCGGAGTCCGGTCGCAAGCCAGCGACCGGGCTCCGCCCCGGGGCGGCAGCAGCAGGCAATCTCGTCAACGACCTCAGGGCAGGGATCTGCCTGGTCAAGGCAGAGGAGGTGTCCGGCCGCAGGGGGGCGGCCGGGCCCCGCCCGGCGGACCGCGCGCCTGTTGATCTGTTGTGGGAGATCGCACCTTACGCTCAAAGGACTGTTGAGTGTGAGATTGACGTGCTTCTGGCTGAGCTCAATGAATCTGACTCGCCAGAAAAAGAAGAGCTTGCATACACCATGCTTCGACTAGCTGAATTGGTCGAAATGCGCCAGGGCGAACAGGCGGCAGCCCTTTGGTTTAGGTGTGCGGCAGCACTCGGCAGTAAGGACGCTCGCGACTATGTTGAAAACTATCTATAGTCGCTGCGCGCGGGTCTGTGGGAGGCAATGCCTGCCACAGTTGTGCGGCAACTCGGTCGACGTATTGGAAGAGCGAATGACTAGGGAGGTGGGTCAATGGCCTTGGAGCTAACATCAACTTACCGATCCAGCGGAAGATCTAACATTGGAGGACGGATGAGGTAGCAGTTCTCGCACTATTCCTTGAAGCAAGAATCACCGTCATTGCTGTGGCTCGTGCAGGCTTCTCGATCTCGCGTCGAGAGGGCGTGCCACCTGCTCGGACGGTTAGGCTTGCCTAAGGAAGCCTGAAGGGGCCTCCTAGCCGAGCTGACGGTTAGGAGGCCCCAGTGCGTCCTGGTTATTTTCCGTGTCCCCATACGTCCTAGTCGATGAGTGCAGATCTACCGACGATTAGGAGGACCGGGGTGACCCGAGCTAAGAAGAGCGGCCGACTGGACAGTGGGACCGCCCTAGCCGTTCTGGACGCTGTTGTGTTTATCGGAATCTTGGGGTGTGCAGTCGCCCTGGCCCTTGCGGGGGTTGGCGCGGCCATGCTCACCGCGATCGCAACCTTCGTTGCGATCGCGTTCCGTGCCTGGCTCGGCCGCCGGCGGACTGGCCAGCATGAGGGGCCGAAGTCCGAGATGGCGATTGACTGGAAGATCGACACGAACCGCGGTGCTTCCACCTCAGGCCGCTGGTCGCGTACCGACAGCGCTACGGCTGACGCGGACACCCGCTCGATTGAGTGAAGTCCTCAGGTGACGCCCTGATTGCTAAAGCGCTGGTGAGACATCGGTCTGCCCACATAACGGGGTGCAGCAGCAGGGTCTCCGACAGGGGGCTGTTCACGGGGTGCTCCGCGGGTGGAAGGAGGGAGAAGTGCGGCGGTGTGGTGCGGTGCCCGACCGGGCGAGGGGAGTTGCCGACGGGGCGGCCTTCGCGGTCGCTGGCCGTGGGGAGCTGCGGGCCAGCGCCGCGTGCACCCGGGCCGCAGGATCGGAGGGTTCCGCCGGGCCGGCCTTATCGGTGCCTGGGGAAGGGCGCCCGTTGGCCGTGCGCCAGCGGGCGTGCACCTCGTCGAGCGGGCCGAGGGCATGCAGGGCCTGGCCGATGAGACGGCCGGGTGCCATGGCCTCGTTCTCGGCCAAGGACCTGATCGTGGTGGCGGCCCCGGCGGCGGTGCGGACGACCGAGGAGCGGATGACCCGGTCGCCCAGCCACTCGGCCGAGCCTGCTCCCGGCCCGCCGAAGACGCTGTCGAGGTGCTCGTGCGAGAGGGTGCCGTTGGTCAGCAGGCCGCGCCGCTGGACCTCCCACAGGGCGGTGACCTCGTCGATCGGCTCGCCCCGGTGGTGGAGGGCCCCCAGACACCGGTAGACCTGGCCGTTGCCGGGCTCGGCGAAGTCGCCAGGCCGCAGCCAGTCATAGACCTCGGCCATCGCCGTGGGCTGGCTGACGAGGACGGCCAGCAGGAACTGCTCGTCCTCGGCCTGCGCGGGTGCGACGGGCGACGGCGTCGCCTGCGCGAGTCCCGCAGCGGTGGGTGCCGGAGCGAGTGGACGGGGCTCGGTGCCCCAGCGGCGGGCGAGATCGCCGAGCACACCCGCCAGGACGTCGGCGTGGTGCAGCACGCCGTCGACCTGCTGCTGCTCGGCATCGACCCGGGCGACGTGTTCCAGGCGAACGGCGTGCTCCGTCACCGTCCGGTGGATGGAGCCTTCGAGCACCATCCGGCCGTAGACCGGAGCATTCTTCGGACGCGGGCACGCGGCGATCAGGGTGTGTGCGTACGAGGCGCTCAGCCCGCGCACGTGGTGGCCGGCCTCGGTGACGGTGCCCGTCAGCCAGGACATCGGCACCGTGCCGTCCGCCTCCCGGGTAGGCAGTTCCTTGGCGTTGATCGTCCGCATCGCGGCGAAGAGGGCCTGGTGGGCCGGTCGGTAGAAGTCGGCTGGCGTCAGCCAGGGCAGCCTGTCGAGCTGGGCCGGGTCGAGCAGGACCGCGCCGAGGACGGCCTGCTCACCCTTGAGCAGGGCGTCCATCACGGTCCCTCCTTCCGGGCGGCTGCCCGCTCGTCCCGGATCCGGGCGACCTCGCGGTCGGCGGCGGCCATGGCGGCGGCGAAGCGATCCAGCTCACCGGTGAAACTCGGGTCGTTCGCCAGGATCGACCCGGTACTGGTGACGAGCCACCACTGGCCACCCCGACGGACGACCGGAGAGCCGGCCAGCCGCTCGGAGTGGGGGACAGGAGACGAAGAAGTGCTTTCGAACATGGTCAACTCCAGGACTCGACAGGGGTTAAGCAGCGAGCGCGAGGTTGCCTACCGCAGGAGCACCAGACCGGCAGGACCACGGGGAGCAGCCGTCGGCCTCGCCGTTCTCCATCTCGGCGTCGGCGATGGCGTCGAAGATGTCGCCCTGGCGGCCCGACCACTCATACGCGGTGACTCGGTCGACCGGCGCCTCGTCGAGCGGGCGGCGGCTGCGGTGCAGGTATGCCTGGCCGAGCAGTGGGGAGCCCTCGGCGGTCGCCCTGGCGTTGCCCGCCCGGATCGCGTGGTCGAAAGCGACGACGTCCTTCCACTCCTCGGGCGAACCGTCCCGCAGCGCCCGCCACTGGGCGTTGCCGTGGTACGGGCACGTTATTGCGAATATCTGGTAACGATGCCCAGAGCCCTGGGTAACTGCGCGGCTGGCGTCGCCAGACTTGGAGACATGGACGAAGCGGTGGTGGCGGACGACGGCGTTCGACTGTGGGCGGAAAAGGCGGGCCATGGTGGTCCGGTCGTCTTCTGCCATGGTGGCCCTGGCCTTTGGGACACTCTCGATGACGTGGCGGGGCTGCTCGTCGACAAGTTCGCCGTGTATCGCTGGGACCAGCGGGGAGCCGGGCGGTCGCAACGATGCGGGCCCTATTCCGTCAAGCGGTCGTTGGCGGATCTGGATGCGGTCCGGTCGCACTTTGGCCTGGCTCGCATTGCCCTGCTTGGCCACTCCTGGGGGGCTCAGCTGGCGCTGGAGTACGCGATCAGGTTCCCAGAGCGGGTGAGCAGCGTCGTCTACGTCTCCGGTACCGGCATCGACCCGAGGACAACCTGGCGCGACGAGCACGAGCAAAGGCTCCGGGAACGGCTGGGCGATCGACTCGGCAGGTGGGCGGAACTCAACAACAGAGAGCGGACCGAGGATGAGGACCGCGAGCTCTGCGTGCTGCAGTGGTCGACGGACTTCGCGGAGGACCACCGGGCGCTGGCACACGCCGAGCACATGGCCACCCCCTGGTTCGGAGTCAACTTCGAGTGCAATGCGGCCATCAACGCGGAAATACGAGCGTGGGATGCTCCGGAGCTGCGCGTGAGGTGCGAGGCTCTGCAGGTGCCGGTCCTCATCGTCGATGGTGCAGAGGACCTTCGACCGCGCAGTTCGGTGGACTCGCTGGAACAGGCGCTTCCCGATGTGTCCCGGGTGACCTTGGCTGAAGCCGGTCACCTGCCATGGGTGGAGGATCCAGGTGGCTTCCGAAAGGCTGTCAGCAGTTTCCTGGCTGCTGACCGCTGATATCGGGTCGTTAGGTCCGAGCGGCTCCAGCTCCGGCCTGGAGCCGTTCATTCGGTCTCCTCGGTATTGAGCTGGCCGGTCGCTGGGGGGAGGCTGCTGGTGAGGGCGGCGAGTGGGATAAAGGCAGGCTGTGTTGCTATCTCCTTGGGCGTGGGGCCGGCCGGGGTCGGGATGTCGGCGAGGCGATCGATCAGGGCGGCGACGGCGGCGCGGTCTCCTTCGAGGGCTTCGCGTTCGTCCTCAGTAAGGTTGAGCTGTTCGAGCATCTGCTCGATGCCGTCCTTGACCGCGAGCAGTTGTCCGCGCCGGGAGTCCTTGGGGACGTAGAAGGGGCAGCGGGCGCAGGCCAGGCGGTGCGGACACTTGGCGAAGAAGTCGTAACTGCAGTAGCCCTCGCCCAGGTCGTAGTACTTCCAGGGCTGGTCTCCGCTTGCTGCGGCGCCGGTCAAGATGGCGTCGCGGTCGATGAGGACCTGGATGGTGCGGACGTTGCGGGCGAAATATTCCGCCTTGCGGTAGGCGGCTGTCAGTGTGCGCTGGAGGATCGCGGCGTAATGGCGGGTGCTGGCGGCGTGCTTGTGTCCCAGCCATTGCTGCAGGTCGGCGAGAGATAGCGGCTCGCGGGCGTTCAGGAGTTGGGTGGCGATGGTGGCCCGGGCGCGGTGGCTGGTCAGGGCTCCGCGTGAGTCGGATTCGGGGATGCCGGCTTTGCTGCAGAGGATCGGGATGATCTTGTCGTTGAGGTAGGCCTTGCCGATGAGTTGGGCCCGGTGGCAGAACAGGTGCTGGCGCAGTCGACCGGTCTTCCGGTCGACGAGGTCGGGCTGGGGCGGGCGCACGGCCTGCCAAGCTTCGATGAGTTCGCCGACCAAGAGGTCGACCGGCTTGGTGAACGCTCCGGAGGTCTTGTTCTGCGGTATTCGCAGCAGGCAGATCCGGAAGTTCTCGCCAGTGGTGTCGTCGGTTCCTTCGTCCCAGTCGACGCAGTCCCGTTCCAGGCGGCGGATCTCGTCGACGCGCAGGCCGCCGAACAACCAGACGCCGACCAGCGCGCGGATCATCTCGATCGGGTAGTAGTTGCTGTGCCAACCGGATGCCTTGGCCGCGGGCGTGCCGTAGGCCAGGAGGTCGTCGGAGGTGAGGGTGAGTCCGGCGGCCATGAGTTTGGCCCAGGAGGCGTCGTCGATGATGCGGGGGTTGGGGCCCATGCCGGCGCGGATGGACAGCGGCAGGCTGAGCACCCGGCGGGGGTCGAACCGCGCGTTGATCCACTCCCACTCGATCAGGTCCGCGAAGAACCCGCGGATGCTGTCGATGCGCTGGGCCTTGCCCACTGCGGAGAGCTCTTGGCCCCAGCGGGACTTGTTGCGGTTGTGTCCGGCCCACTGGCCGATCACGGCGTGCAGGGTGTCGGCGACGTACTCGGCTGCGATGTCGCGCGTCCAAAGGTCCGGGGTCAGCGCCTCCGGGTGCTTCTCGACTGCCCAGCGGCCGGCGATCAGGATCACCGAGAACATCGAGCGGATCGTGCCGGCCTCGTGGGTGGAGAACTTCCGCCAGCGCATTGCCCATTCCAGCCACTCCGGCGGGACCGTGGCCAGGGTCTCGGGCTGAGGGCCCCGGTTGTGGTGGTTGCTGGTCAGAGGTTCGGCGATCAGTCCTTTGGCCGCCAGGATGCGGGAGAGCTTGAAGACGCCGTGGCGGCGGGTCTTCCCGGTCTCTCGGTTGTCCGCGACCAGTTCGCGGAGCTTCTCGTCGGTGACGTCTTCCAGTCGAGGGCTGCCGCAGCTGAGCAGGACGTCGACGGTCGCGGGGACCATCGCCTGGGCAAGAGCTTTCGGGGAGCCTTCCCACTGGCTCATCGTTGCGGCCACGTCGTCCAGTGCCGGCTGGACTGCGTCGGTGCCGAAGACCAGGTCCGCGATCTTCTTCAGATGGGTGGCGCGCGCTCGGTGGTGCAGTCGCCGGTGTCCACCGAGCAGGTTTCCCAGCGCGATGAGTTGGAAGCGGGCGTGTTGGTTGGCGGACTGTTCCGAGGTCGCCAGGGTGACCCAGACCTCCTCCTTCCAAGCCCAGTAGGCGCTCTGCTGGCGGTGCATTTCGCCGAGCAGGAGATGACGGGCGGCGACGGTCTGTTGCTCCGCCCACGATCGGGCGGACACTGTCTGCCGATCCGTGGACCAGACCTGGCCGATCTGTTCGACGGGGTCGATGAGGCGGGCCAGGGCCGTACGGCTGGCGAAGCGTACGTTGATGTGGGCGAAGTCGCTGACGCGGGCCAGCGCGGCCTTCTCGTTGTCCGTTAGCTCGGGGTTCTCGCCGTTGATGGCCGCGCAGATCTCGGCCAGCTGGGAGACGACCTCGCCGTGGACGGGGAGGCGGGCGGGGACGGTCATCGTTGCTCCGTCAGGGTGGCGAGCAGGCGCTCGCGGTCGATTTGGATCGAGGCGGCGGCGCGGTGCAGCTTGGCTGCCAGTTCCCGTCCGCTGAGGTGGATATAGCGCATCGTGGTCGACAGGTCGCGATGGCCGGCGTAGAGGGCGATCTGGTCGATCGTCCATCCGGCGCGGGCGAGGTCGGTCAGCCGCAGATGCCGGAAAGTATGCGTCGACAGGCGGGACACGCCGGCCTTGTCGGCAAGTCCTTCGACGACCTTCGACCAGCTCGAAAGTCCCAGTCCTGCACCATAGTTGCGCCGCGACACGCTCCGCAGCAACGGCCCGTCGATGCGGCCGAACAACGTCCGGCGCTCGCTCAGGTACGCGGCGAACAGTTGCGAAGTGGCGTCCCCGTAAGCGACCTCCCGGGATCGCTTGGACTTCGTGGTGGCCGCCCGCAGATGGATCAGTCGGTAGGCGGGTTCGAAGTCGCCGACATCGAGCTGCACCAGTTCCTCACGCCGAAGCGCACCGTCGTAGGCCAGAGCCAGCATCAGCCGGTTGCGCAGAGGCATCGCGTGTGCGGCGTCGAGGACCGCCTGCCAACCGGTCTCGTTCGGTATCCACGGTGCCTGCTCGACACGGCGGACCAGCCCCTGTTTGGGCCGGCGTCCGCCCCTGCCGGACTGGCCGCGGCGCACCGGGTTGCGCTCGCGCAGGCCGTCTTCTACCAGAAAGTCGTAGAACGAGCGGACGGCCACGACCCGTTGCTGAATCGTCGCGTTGGCCAATCCGGCGCCGGAGTCCAGGTGGACGACCTTCGCGGCACGCGGGTTCGGCCGCTCCAGCATGTCGCCGATCCAGGCGGCCACCACGTCCGGGCGGATCGTCAACGGGTCTGCACCGACCAGTGCGCAGAACCGCAGATGATCCTCCACAGCTCGCCCGTAGGCGTCGACGGTGTTGTCAGCCCGTCCGATGTTGGCCGTGAACTGCAGCCACCGTCGGCCCTCTTCATGCCTCGCCAGCAGCGGAAACCTGCTCCACATCACAAGAACCATGACCCGTAACCGTAGCCAGGTCAGATTCCACATAAGACACCCCAGGCAGGCCGACTTCGGGGTCGATCCGAAGCCCCGCGAGCGCAGCAGTCGCAGGCAGTCCGAGCGGGAGAAGCCCCGCTCGATCAGGGGGAAACGGTTCTTCATGTAGGCGACGTCGGCGTCCTTCGCCCGGTGGAACTCGTCGACGCTGATGCCGATCCACTGCTCGACGAACACCCCGGGCGGGATCCGCTGCGGGTGCGGGTAGCCGAGCAGCTCCCGGACCTTCTCCTTGATCGGCCGGATCTTGTACTGACCCGTGCACTGCCTACGTGACATGCCCTCGCCACCATCGGGGTTGAGGATGTGCAGCGGCATCGAGGCGAAGCGCTTGGCCGGGTCGAGGGCGTCGTCGCGGATGTTGCCGGAGGAGACTCGCAGGATCGGGATCCCGGCCGGTTCGGCGATCTCCCGTTCGAGTCGGTCGAGGTGCTTGTAGACGGCTCGGGGCTCCCAGCCGGTGTCGGCGAAGACCGCCAGGTCGAGACCGGGCAGGTGGCCCTCGGCGGCCAGGAGCAGCAGGACAGAACTCTGGACTCCGGCCCCGAGCGAGAGCACTCGAAGCGCGGGCTCGCCGGGTGCGGACACCCGGAGGCCGTCAGCGGGAGGCGGGGTGGTGACGGGCATCGGGGGAAGACCTTCGGTGGGGGAGGGGAGGGTCAGCGGCGGGCGGCGGATGGTGGCGCCGGGCGTGCGGGCGGCGGTGGAACGGCCGGGGCGGGAGATGGTCCGGGGAGGGCGCCGCTGGGCGAGGCGGCGGTGGCCGCGTGGACCCTGGCCTCGTCAGGTGCGGACCGGCTGCCGTTGCGCAGTGCTTCGACGGTTTCGGCGAAGCGGCGCTGCGAGGCTTCACGGCCCGACGGCGGTGCCCAGCGGGCGGCGTTGGCGGCGAGCACTGGGGCGAGTGCGCCGACCTCGCCGGCAGTGGCCGAACCGCGGGCGAGCAGCCGGTTCTGTGCTGACCACAGATCCAGGAACCAGCTCCCGTCGTCCAGCAGGCCCGCTTGCACACGGGCAGCCCCGGGGCCGTTCTGGTAAACCCATGTGCCGCGCCGCACGTGGCGCCAACTCGGTCCGGCGAACGCAGGATCGGGCTCCGTGTCCTTGGACAGGCGGTCGGGCCACCGGCTGGTGGTGCGCCGGGTGCTCACGACGCCAGACCGAAGTTGTCGCGGTCAGCGCCGGCCTTGGCGAGGGCGCGCTCGGTGATGGCCTTGGTGGCGCGGGCCGAGGCCGGGCCGATCTCCTTGGCGGCCCGTTCCTTGTACCAGGGCTTGAGGTCGAGCATCGCCACCCGCATGCCGGTGGCGAACAGAAGGATCTTGCCCTTGGGCAGCGCGCGGATGGCGTCCGGCGGCAGGATGCGCTCGGTGCGCATCGACACGGAGGTGGACTTGCCGCCGTCGCTCGTCGACACCGAGGTGGTCTGGACGTCGTGCTCGCCGATCTGTCGGGACAGCTTGTCCGCGAAGTCGGCGTCGTCGATGCCGCTGCCGATCACTTTGACGGTGGCGGCGGACCAGAGGGCGTCCATGCCGGCCTCTCCCCAGCAGCGCTGGCCCTGCCGGTAGCTCTGCAGGATGGTCATCGGGATGACGCCCCGGCTGCCAAGGTGGGAGTAGAGGTCCGGGAGGTCGCTGATGCGGCAGACGTTGGCGGCCTCGTCGAGGACGCACAGCGCGGGCGGGTCGAGGCGTCCGCCGGAGCGCTCTGCGACGATCACGGCCGCCCGCATCACCGCGTCGGCCGCAGCGGCGATGATCGCGCTGGCGCTGCCGCCGCCGTCCTTGCTGAGCAGGTACAAGGTGTCGCGGGAGGTGGCGAAGTCGAACGGCTTGAACTCCGGGAGGCCCTCGGTGGGGGTGACCCACGCGGCGATCTCCGGGTCCAGCAGGCAGCTGGCGTACTGCCTGGCCGTCTCGTAGATGCCGTCCCTGGTCTCCGTCGCGCCGGAGACAGTGCCCTGGAGCTGGGCGGAGACGGCGTGGTGGCCGGCATCGGCGAGCAGGTCGACCGGGGTGCGGTCGGCCGGAGAGGCCAGCCAGGCAAGGACGTCGGTGATCGGGCGGCAGTGGCTGGAGGCGGCGAGGAAGAGGGCGCCGAGCGTGTTGCTCGCCGCGGTCGACCAGAAGTCCGAGCCGCTGGACTCGTCCACGCTGGCGGTGACGAAGTGCCCAGCGAGTCGCTTCGCGCCGGCGAGGTCGCGGGCGTCGGCGAGGATGTCCCACCACATCTCGCGTGGGTGGTGGGCGATCTGCTGCGGGTCGAGCGTCCAGACGGTGCCCACCTTCGACCGGGCGTCCACTGTGGTGGTGTAGGCGTCGTTCGCCGCCTTGTTCGAGGTGAGCAGAACAGGACCGGGTGCGGCGAGAATCGCCGGGATCGCCAGTCCGGAGGTCTTACCAGAGCGCGGCGCCATGATGGCGACGAGGACGTCCTCCCAGGAGGCACGGACCTCGGCCTTGCCGGGGGAGAGCGTGCCGACCAGGATGCCCCGGTCGTTCGGCTCGACCTCTTTTACACTCCCGGTCGTTCAGGCTCGGGCGCAGGCTGCGGGCCTTCGCGGTGACTTCCTTGTCCAGCAGCGGGGCAAGGTCTGCCTTGCGGGCGAGGCCGGTCTTCGCGCCGCCGCGCCAGCGCATCCACAGCACCAGGCCCGTGATCGTCAGGACGATGGTGAGCAGGCCGGGGATGACGCGGGTGCCGACCAGCAGTGCGGTGGTGCTCAGCTGCGGCCACAGCACGTCGGGGTGGAGCAGGGCGTCGGTGGCGCGGAACGGGGCCCACGGGCCGCTGCCGACAAGGGCGTTGGCGATGTTGCCGGTCACCCAGGCGAGGGAGCCGAAGGCCAGTGCGGCGCCGAGGACGCCGAAGAGGAGGTAGAGGAGCGCGTCGGACCCGGAAGTGGTCGACGGCGCGCTGGTACGCGGGGCAGGCAAGGGGGTTCCTGGTGTGTGCGAGCGGGCAGGGGCGGGGCGCGCTCGGCTCTCGTGCGGTTCACGGGCCTGCTCCTTGCGGATCTAGAGGGAACGTTTCAGCTGGTGGCGGCCGGAGGTGTGACAGCGGACGGCTGGTCGGCGGACACGTTGTCGTGGAGGTCGAGGAGGTTCTCGCCGATGAAGCCGTAGACCGAGGTGATGGTGTCCAGACGCCGGGAGATGCTGAGGAACTGGTCGGCGATGGCTCCGGCCTCCTCGGTGTCGAAGGCGGCCAGCTTGTGTGCGGCGGTCCGCGCGAAGTTCTCGACGGCGACCAGGACGCCCTCGCCCTCGTTGAAGATCGTGTCGGCGATGCGCGCAATGTCGGCAACGTCCTCGCAGCGGTACAGAGAGTCGGAGAGCTCCTCGATATCGGCTTCGAGGGATTCGGTGGGGCTGAGCCGGTAGGTGAACCGCTCGGCGTGGCCGTGGATCGTCTTCAGCTCGGGCGGCATCGTGGTCACGTACCGGGCGGCGCTGAGCATGTGGTTGGCATAGGCGAGCGCCTGGCGTGTCGCTTCGAGCCCCAGATCAGCAGGAAGGGAAGGGAACTCGAAGGGGATGTCGGCGTCGCCGGTGAAGCCGGCATGCGCGAGGAGTTCGGCGACCAGACCGGGGTTGAAGTCGGCGTCGGCAGTGATGTTGCCCTGGGAATCCCGGGTGAACGTGACCACGGGTGCGGGAGTGAGCGCGGAGTACATGGAGCTTTCCTGTTCGGGAGAGGGCCGGGAGTCGGGTAGGGCTCAGCGAGTGCGGCCGAGAGTCTGCCCGCCGACGTGGGGGGAAGGCGCTGCGGTCGGTGCAGCGGGTCGGACGCCGGACGGGGCGGGGGCATTGGGCGATCCGGTGATGGCGGCCTGCCGCCGCTTCGCCTCGGGGTCGTTCGCGGGACGGCCGGCCCCCATCACGTCGTGCAGCAGCTCCCGGGTCCGCAGGACCTGGACGAAGTCGTGGTTCCGGGAGGCGCTCACTTCCTCGGGCAGTGCAGCGATGCCGTCGACAGCGGCCTCCAGATCCTCCTGGACCTGCGACAGCATCCGGTGGGCGGAGGCCAGTCGGGTCCACACCTCGAAGGCGTGGTTGCTGTGCGGAGCGTCGAAGTCGAGCCGGGCCCTGGCCCAGTCGGCGGACGCGGCGACCAGCTCGGTGAGCTGCGGCACCGGACCGACGAGGGCGCTGGTCGTCTCTTCGACAATCCCGGCGACGTCCTGGGGGCTGGCCGTCACTTCGAGCCGGGAGATCATGCCCGGCATCGAGTAGGGGTCGACGGAGGGCGGAGGGAAGTACCGGACCTGGAGGGGCGGGTCGGGATCCGGTCCGTGGGCGAGGCGGATGTTGTGCCGCATCGCGGCCCCGAACGCCTCACCGATCGACGGGTAGTGCTCAGGCATCGAGCCAACTCCTCTGAGACGTAGGGGGGTGGTCACCGCGTGCGGACCGGTGTCCGGGGCCCCGCTACGGACGGTGGTGCGGTTTCGGGCACCGCGGTGGCGTTCATACCGCGGGCGGCGACGGCCGGCGAGGTGGCGCGGGCGGCGCGGACTGCGGCTGAGTAGGAGGCGGACGCCCGATGGTCGGCGGCACCTGCGGTGTGGGACTTGGCGCCCTGCACCTCGTCGACAGCCCCGGCCAGTTCGGCCTGGGCAGCGACGAGGTGATCGGAGGCGACGCCGAACCGGTCCGAGAGTTCGTACTGCTCGGCGTCGAGGTCAGTGATCTGCTCGGACGCGATCTCCAGGGCTTCCTGAAGGCGGACGAGCGCTCCGTCGTCCGGGTCGAGCAGGTTGTCGAGCACGCCGGCGAGTTCGTCGAACTCGGTGGCGGCGCGGAGCTGGTCGGTGAGGTGGAGAAGCTGCTGCCCTGCGGTGTTGAGCGGCTCGATGTCGAGCTGGGGGTCGAGGTCGACGTCGTACCGGGCGGCGCGCAGCATCTCTGCCGCGTGGGTGGCGATGGCGGCACGGTCGGGTCGGGCGGTGGTGGTGGGAAGCCGGTGGCGTCGGCCGTGCCAGTCCTCGATCTGCTTGAACCCCGCGTGCTTGAGCAGCGCGGCGGACAGGTCGTCGGCGGAGCCCTTGGCGACGACACTGCCGCTCGGTTCGAGGCTGATGGCGATCACGGGCGTGGGCATGCGGTAGTCCTTGGCAGTGGTGACGGAGGGTGCCGATCGGTTGAGGTGGCCGAGGTCGGCGGCGATGCGGTGGCATTCGGCCTGCGCGTGGAAGGCGTCCCGGTAGGTGCTGTGCACGCCGCCGTCCTCGCGGACGACGGTGGCGACGATGTGCACCGAGCGGTCGAGGGTCCGGATCGCGGCCCATCGGCAGCCGTTCGGGTCGCCTGCGGGGGCGAGCCCGGTCGCGGTGACCAGGCGCCGGGCGACGTTGGCCCACTGGGCGTCGGTCAGGTCGGGGTGGCGCGGGTCGGAGCGCACGGAGCACAACCACACCGGGCGCTCGGGTGCCCGGGAGCCGATCCGGGCGGCCGGGGCGTCCAGGACGCCGCCGCCGAGGACCTCCTGCGGGTCGCCGAAGAGGGGGAGTTGCTTCCCTGCTCCGCGGTAGTCGGCACCGATCAGCCGGGGCCGCAAGCGGTAGCGGGGGTCATCGTGCCCGTAGAGGGCGGGAATCAGCGCGGCCGTGGTGGTGGCGCGCTGCAGATGGGCGATCACGGCGTCCCCTCTCGGACGGGCGGCGGGGCCCGGCGGGCGGGCTGGCAAGGAGAGGATCCGCAGATCCGGCGGTTTGGCCTGGCCGAGGTTCGGTGGTAGAAGCCGCCGGCCGGGAGCAGGCCGGTGTCGGCGTGGCGACGCCGTGCTGTGGCCGGTGCCCTGCGCCGTGGCAGGGCACCGGCACGTCACACGAAGGGGTTCTCGGTCGGCCGGTCCGCGTCCACTGCTGCGTCCAGCAGTTCCTCCAGGTCGCGGGGCTCGGACGCGCGCTGGTCGATCCACCAGCCGGCGCGCGTGACCGTACGGGCCCGCTCCTCGATCTGCTCCCAGTCAGTCTCGGACAGGCCGTCCTCCAGGACGAGGACCGTGTAGGCGGCGGCCAGGAGCTGGTGGCGGCAGCGCACGCCCCAGGCCCGGCCCCGGTCGGTGCCCTCCAGCGGCGGCATCCGGTACTGCTCGGACCAGGCGTCCGACTCCGCCTGCTCGGCGGCGCGCTTCGCCTCCAGCCAGGCGGCCTTGTCGGTTTCGCCTCCGTCCTTCGCCGCCCGCCAGCAGTCGGTGCAGTCCTGCTTGGCGAGCCAGTCGGCGAACCCGGCGCGGCGGTCGGCCGGGCGGTCACCGAGGTCACGCTCGCTCTCGTGCCCGCACGAGTGCGAGATCTTCCATACCTTCTTCACTGCCATCTCGGGTCCTTCGTCTGGTTAGGGGCGGTCTGGGGTCAGCGGGCACGGGCGAAGGTAACTCGCGGATCTGCTGCAGTAGGTGGCGGGCCCGACGGAACAGCGCCCTTCGCGGTGGTCACCGAGCGGGCCGCCGGGCTCTTGGCGAGCGCGGCCTCGTCGACGCGGAACCTGCGCGTGGTGAATGCCTCGCTGGCCGGGGCCCTGCGGGCGGCGACGGAGTCGGCGAGCTGCGGATGCATCGCCACCTGGTAGTTGCCCCGCTGCAACGCCACCGTGGTCCTGGCCACCGCGTCGAGGGACTGCGCCCGGGTGGCGGCCGGCGGGGCGAGGTAGATGTCCAGCTCGCGGTGGTGGCGCCAGCCGTCGGTCTCCAGGAAGACGGCCGGGCTGAGCGGCTGGTTGCCGCCGACGGCGGCGACGACGCCCAGCCGCGAGTGTTCTGCGAAGGCGACGTCAGGGCCCGTGTCCACTTCGTGGGCCGGTGGTTGGCGGGGCGCGTCGATCCGCGTCGGCGCTGTTTCGGTGGCGTTCGTGGGCGCAAGGGACAGGTCGGTGTCGACGCGGTAGCCGGCCCCGTTGAGGAGCTTGGCGGCCCAGGCCGCCCGCTCGGTCGGCTCGCGGTGCTGGTCGGTCAACGTGTACAGGCTCGGGTGGCCGGGGACGGGCTGGAACTCGAGCCGCTCCAGGAACCACTGGGCGGCGGCCGACTGCGTGGGCAGGGCCGCGACGATGCCGTGATCGGGGTGGTGGCCGAGGGCGACGTGGGGCAGGAGGTCGGGTGAATCGGCAGACATGAGGGGGCTCCGCTTCGGGGCACGGGCGGTGGTCGGTTGACGGGGCGGGGTCTGCTCGTACAAGGCATGTGCGTGCTCCTTCCGGGCGGTGGTGGTCAGCGGCGGGGCCCGGCCGGGCGCACAGCGGCGGCAGCCGCAGCCAGGGCGGGCTCGGCGGGGTGGCCGGTGAGGGTGCGGATTGCCGTCGGGGAGGCGGCGAGGGCGGCGGCAGCTCTGGCCTCGTCGGCGGCCGTCGCGCGGACGGGCGGGGGTGCCGACCGGGAGCGGCCGGGATGCGGGGCGTGCCGGTCGGCGAGGTCGCCGCGCATCGCCCGGACCTCCCGCACGTAGCCCCCGACGTGCTCGGAGATGTAGCGCAGGCGCGCGGCGTAGTGCGGATCAGCGGCGCCGCCGAGGCCCGCCCACCACTCGGCGGTCTGGTCGAGGACACCGATCACCTGGACGCCGTCGCCGGGGGCGGTCAGCTCGCTGAGCGCCTCGACGACCTCCCGCGTGTGGCCGGCCTCGGCGATCGTCCGGCCGACCGAGGGCAGCGAGACCCCAGGCTGGTTGCGCGGGGCTGCGGTGGGTCGCGGATCCACAGGGCGCAGGTCAGCGGGGAAGGCGTATCCGTACCCCTCGTCGCGCAGGAGGTCGAGAGCCCGGCCGAGCGCTGCCTGCCGTTCGCCGGGATCAGCCATGGCAGCGGGCAGCCGGTGGTAGGTGTCGCGGAAGCGGACGACTGGGACGAAGCCAGCCCGGTGCAGTAGCGACGCGGCGCGCTGCTGCAGCGCCGCCGCCTGCTCCCGTGTCGCGACACCCAACTCGTCGAGGCGGGCGTCGACCCCGGCCAGCAGGTGCGGAACGCTCCCCGCGTTGAACTGCGCCGGGCCGCCGGCCTGGCTGTCGTAGACGATCTCGAACAGATCGGGGTCGTCGGGGTTCGAGCGCGTCACCAGCCAGCCCGGAGGAGTGTCGTCCGGGTAGTCGGACTGCTCCGGCGAGATCGTCAGATGGCTGCCGTCGGGAAGTTCCGCGTTGACGATGTAGTCGTCGAGGCCGAAGTCCACGGTGCAGTCGAGTCCCCGCTGTTCGAGCGGGACGGTGATGTCGGCGTAGCGCTGGCGGTTGGCAGTGTCTCCGGGCTTGTCAGGGGTGAAGGGCCCGAAGACGCGGGCGTTGATGCCTCCGCCCTTGTCGCTGAACAGCACGGCTACGCAGTCGGGATCCACGGGCTCTCCTTTGAGAGGGCGGCCTGGCGGAGCGCCGGGGCCGGCGGGCGGTGAGGGGGCGAGAACGAGGATGCGGAGATCCGCCGGTTTGGCGGGGCCGCAATCCGGTGGTAGCGCCGGTCAGGGCGAACGGCGGCGTCCGGGCGAGGCCGCAGCGATCGGCGGCCGGCTCCGGGGCACCGGGGCCGGCCCCTGCACGCCCTCCCGGGCGGCGGCCGGAGCCACTGAGGTGGGAGCGGGCCAAGGCGGACGCGAGGGGGACCGGCTGACAGCGGCGGCCAGCCGGTTGCTCTGGGAGACAAGTTCACGGCCGAGGCTGTCGTTGACGAGGTGCTGCTCCTCGCCGAGGTCAGCGACTCGGTCCGCCAGAGTCTCCAACTCGGCCCCGTACTGACGCGCGTCGTGGTCCCGGCACCAATCTGCAGCAGCGCTGAGCAGTTCGTGGAGCTGGTCGGCCATACCGAAGCTGCTGCTGACGACTTGGCCGCACAGGCTCGGGAACTCCGTCTCGTCGGCGGCAGCCAGACGGCGCGTGGCGCGGTCGAGGCTCTCCGACGAAGGCGCCTGCACCCGGGAAGGGGACGGGCGGTAGAGCGGCGAAGCGTTGTCGGGGAGCAGGGCCGGATCGCTCGCCAGTTCGCCGGGCCTGCGACGGCTCCCCTCCTATACCCAGTAGCCCAGGTTGCTCATGATGGTGAAGTCCCTGCCCAAGTCGGTTGGCGGTTGGAATCATTGCCTGCGGTGCCGTAGCCGCATAGGGCGCGAACGGTCAGCGAGTGCGGCGCACTGCCGGTGCGGCGGGGGCCGCCTCGGCCCCGGCACCGCGGCGTCCGCCGGTGCTGCGGGCGAGGGCGACGGCGGTCCTCTGCCGGTCGGCCCCGGCCGGGGTGTCCGGCAGGGCCTTCCCATCCCGGCTGCACTTCATCTCGACGTAGCCCAGAGGCGCCGGGCGGGTGAGCCGTTCCTCCGGAGCCGGGCGGAAGACACCGGTGGTGTGCAACCACCCGTTCCTGTCCGAGCCCTCCGCGGTGAGGACCAGCTCCCAGGTGTCGTCGTGGCCGCTGCCCGTGGCGATGTGCTGGGCGGCCATCAGGGACTCGAAGGCGGTGAAGTCCTCCTCCGTCAGCTCGGAATGGTCGGTATAGACGGTGCGCGGGCGGCCGGTGTGCGACGATTGTCCTCAACTCGGCTTATTTGACGGGTAGTTGATTTAGGCCGCCATGCGGAAGTCGGTGTCGTAGAGACGGCGCTCGCGCTGGTGGAGGAGGTGCTGCACGATGAAGCTGAGGCCCGCCACCTTCCACAGGCCACGCCCGCGGGGCAGAGCGGCGATGGCGTGGGCTTCGACGCCGGTGAGGCCGAGCAGGACCATGGACGCCGCGATCTGGTCCGGCTCCTGCCGGTAGATGATCCGGGTGCTGCAGTCCGCGAGGAGGCCCTCAGCCAGGACCCGGCCGCGCGATCCGGCGTCCCCTGCGGACAGAAGGTCGGAAAGCCGGTGCAGGATCAGCAGGTTGGCGATGCCGAGGCCTCGCGACAGCTTCCACTGCTGCTGCATGCGCTCCAGGAGGCCGACATGCCGCATGATCCGCCACGCCTCGTCGTAGATCACCCAGCGGCGGCCACCGCCGGGGTCGGCCAGCGCGGACTCTATCCATGCGCTCGCGCACGTCATCGCCAGCACCAGCGCCGTGTCGTCGCCGCTGGAGCCCAGGCGCGACAGGTCGATCGACAGCATCGGCGCGTCCGGGTCGAAGCTGACGGTCGAGGGCGCGTCGAACATGCCGCTGAGGTCGCCGTGGACGAGGCGGCGCAGGGCGTGCGCCAGGTCGTCGACAGACCGGCCGAGGCCGCCGGCCTCGTCGCCGAGGGCGGCATCCAGGCGCTCGGGGCGACCGAGGGCGTGGGCGATATCGCCCAACAACGGCACGGTGCCCGCGGCCTCGGCCTCGGCGACGACCAGGTCGAGTGCGACGTCGAGCCCGGTGTGCTCCATCGGCAGCAGATCGCGCTTGAGCACGGTGGCCGCGAGGCTCGCCAGCAGCAGGAGGCGCCGCTTGCGGACTTCGCTGGTCCAGTCCTCCTCGCTCACCCCGGCGGGCCGGGCGGGTGCGTCCAGCGGGTTGAGCTTTCCGGGCAGGCCGGGGCCGAGCGCGATGGTCTGGCCGCCGAGGGCCTCGGCGAGAGCCGACCACTCGCCCTTCGGGTCGGACGGGATGTAGATCTTGTACCCGTGGGCGATGGCCCGGGTGGCGATCGACTTGGCCAGCGCCGACTTGCCCATTCCGATCACCCCGCACAAAACCGCATTCGGGTTGGTGAAACCCTCTATTCGGCCGGAGTTGTACAGGGCGAACGGGTCGTAGCTGAAGCTGCCCTCGGCATGGAGATCCCGGCCGATGAAGATCCCCTCGGAGCCGAGTCCGGCCTCGGCGAGGAACGGATACGCGCCGCCCGCGACGGCGGTGGTCATCCGGTGCTTGGGCAGGCGGAGCTTTCCGCCGCGTGCCGAGGCGCGTCCGGGCCGGCCGGAGACGGGGTAGGTGGCCTGCAGTTCGGGGTCAACGCCCTCGAACTCCTTTCGCTCCGAGGGGGCTTCGGCGCGGCGGGCCTTGGTGCGGGCCTCGGCGAACTCGGCCCGTGCGGCGCGCTGCTGGGCGCGGGAGGTCTTGCGGGGGACAAACAGGGGGCTGGCGGTGGCGCGGTTCCTGGGCATGATCACGGATTCCGGGTCAGTGGCGGACGAGGCCGGTGAAGGGCGAGTGCAGATCGGCGGGGGTGGTGCGGCGGCGGACCAGCTGGGCGGCCTCCTGGTGGCGGCGGCAGATGCTCAGCTCCGGGGCACCTTCAGGGCGGCGGGCCCGGCAGGCTTCGGCCTCGGGGACCTCGCCGGTGCCCGGCCGGGGGGAGGAGTGGTATGCGGCGTGGAGGTGCTCGGCGGCCTGCCACAGGCGGGTGCGGGTGGCCTTCAGGTGATCGCCCTCGACCGGCAGCAACGGGGAGGCGCGCTGGGCATGCGCGTCGAGGAGGCCATGCAGCGCGACCAGGTGCTCGTGGAGGGAGTCCAGCTCGGCCCGTGAAGCGACGAGCGGGCCTGCGGGGATGTTCAGGGCGCGGTGGAAGTCGATCGCGGCGGTCGCGTACGGGACGAAGTCCTGCGCGGTGGCGGTGGTGGCCGGCATCGGGGGTGCTCTTTCGGTGAAGGGGGTGGCCGGCATCAGGCGGCGAGGGCGAACGGCAGGGCGGAGGCGGTGAACGCCTCGGCCTGCTGCCAGGTGAGCGGGCGCAGGTCGAGCTGGGCGCCGACGGCGGCCGTCTCGACCACCGCGCACGCGGAGCGCAACTGCTCCTCGGTGTCGGCCGAGACGGTCAGCAGGCCGGTCAGGGCGACGTCGGCGTGGCCGGCGATCAGCTGCCGCTCGCGGGCCTGGATGTCCTGGTACTCGACCGAGTCGGCCTCGGAGGCGACCTGGCCCTTGCGGGCGCGCTCGGCCGAGTCGGCGATCACGCTGGCCTTCTTGCGCTGGACGTCGCGCATCGCGGCATCCAGGTCCTTCGGCTCGTAGGCGAGGGAGACGGTGCGGCGCACGCCGGGGGCGAACATCACCTGGTGCAGGAACCCGGGGCTGGTCTCGGTACGGGGCCAGTTCTCCACCCAGTAGGTGGTGTGGTGGGCGGAGTCGGTCGAGATGTGGTCGGCCTTCTCCACCACGACCACCGGACCGGCCGCTGCCGGGTCGGCCGCCGGGCGGCCGTCCTCGGACCAGCGGTCCAGTGCAGCAAGGGCCTTGGGGTCGTAGGCGGTGCGGGCGACGGCGGCGATCTCGGTGGCGGACAGCCAACCGTTCGGGTTGAGCCCGGCGGTCCGGGCGGACTGCTCGAACGCCGAGGTCAGCTGCGCGAGGACGCTGAAGCCTCCCATCAGGCCGCCGCCGGCCTGGTTGATTAGCCGCCGGGCGGCCTTGAAGTCCAGCGCGATGGCGACGTAGGACTCGTGGGGGGCGGCGGCCGGGCCCGCGCCGCGGATCAGCTCGTAGTAGAGGGCGCCGGCCAGCGGGGCGTCGGGCTTGCCGTGCTCCTCCCAGTACCGGCGCAGGGCGTCGCCGGAGTCGGGGACGGTCCGCTCGATCACCTGGATGCGGGCGACGTGGCCGGTGCGGGCCAACGCGGCCAGAGAGCGGCCCCAGCCGTTGACGTTGGCGTTCTGGGTGCCGGGGTCGAGCAGGGCGTACGCGCGGCTGCTGACCTTCACGACGGCGGTGAGGGTACCGGCGTGCGGGTCGTGGACGGCGCCGTAGCGGCGGTCCGGGGCGGTGAGGACGCGCAGGCTGGCCGCGCTGCCGGGCAGGTGCAGCAGTCCTTCGCGTACCGGCCGTCGGGAGGGGCGGGCGAGCCAGATCAGCTGGCCCCGGAAGCGGCGGAGCGCGTACCGGACGCCGATCGGTGCCCAGTCGGCCAGGGTGCGGCCCCGGTAGCGGATGAGGACGAAGGCGGCGACACCGGCCCACAGGGGTATGAGCTGGAGCGCGCCGACGACGCCGCGCGTGACGAGGACGGCGAGCAGGAGCAGGCCGGTGGCCGAGACGGTGATCAGCTGCGAGGCGCTGAGGCCGAGGAGGATGCCACGGCGGCTGCGGTGCGGGAACTTGACCGACGCGGGAGCGTCGGGCTTCGGGATTGAGGACATCGAGGTTCCAGAGGGGGTGAGCGTGCGGGCGGTGGGCGGGGGCGTGGCGCTCTTCTGGACTTCATGGCCGGACTCCTTCGGCAAAGGGAAAGGGTGGTGGGGCCGGGGTGGGCCGCAGGACGCGGCCCACCCCGGGTGGTGGTTCGGTCAGGAACCGGACGCGGGTGGCTGATGCGGGTAGATGAACCTGACCGGGTCCGGCGCGGAGGTCCCGGTGGAAGGCGGTCCGCTGGCCGACGGGCCTTCCGGAGCCGGAGCCGACGGCGACGGCGTGGCCGGGGCCGAGGGAGCCGGCGTGGCCGGGGCCGAGGGTGCGGGCGAACCCGTGCCCGGCGGGGCGACGGTGCCAGCGGTGAAGAAGCCCCCGGTGCCCGGAGTGGCGGCGGCCTGTGCGTCGCCACCTTCGGCCTGCGGCTGTCCGCCGCCGCCCTCGGAGGACGGGCGGGTGACCAGGGCAGGGATGCCGGGCCGGGTGACCAGGGCCCGTCCGCGGTCGCCGGGCGCGCTCGGGTCCTCGCCGAAGCGGAAGGTTGTCGGCTGCTGGGCGGGGCCGGCGTCGATGCCTTCCTTGCTGATGCGCCCGGTCGGGTCGATGCCGCCGGCACCGCCCCCGTCCATGCCGGGGACCTGGCTCGGCCCCTGCGGCATGGGGGTGCCGGTGCCCATCTGCATCGCGAGGCTGCCTGCGGTCTTCGTCGCTCCTGCCGCGACGGCCATCCCGGCGACGCCGGTGCGGTGGAGGTCGTCGTGGCCGCCGCCGTCGGTCGCCCAGTGGACGAACTTGTAGACGGCGTAGGGGCAGAGCAGCACCAGCACCATGATCACGATTCCGGCCATGGCGTCGGACAGCGCGCCGAGGCCGTCCTTGGCGTCCGTCTTGCCGATTGCCGAGACGCCCACCAGGAAGACCACGGTCATCAGCAGTTTGCTGACCACCAGGGTGGCGGTCGCCTCGATCCAGCCGCGCCGCCAGCGCTTGGCCACCTCCCAGCCGCCGCCGGCGCCCGCGAACGCGGCGAGCGCGACCAGGACCAGGACGCCGACCTTGCGGGCGACCATGACGCCCCAGTACAGGAACGCCCCGATGGCGCAGCCGACCGCGACCAGTGCTGGGATCGCCCAGCCGAGGGGGAACATCGCTCCCAGCTCGGACACCTTGACCAGGCGCCTGACCGCGTTGTCCACCGATGTGTTCGCGGCTTTGAACAGGCCGGCGGACAGGGCGTCCACCGTGGTGACGGCCACGGCGGTGAAGCTGATCGCGCAGAAGGAGAAGAGGACGCCGGTCATGGTGCCCCAGGCGGCTTGGGCGAGGGCGCGTTCGTCCCGGCGCCAGGCGGCGAGGATGAGCTGGGCGCAGAACGTGCCCACCGTGAGGATCAGCCCGATCGGCAGGATGAGCTGGTAGTTGTCCCTGAACCACGGGGCGCTCAGGTCGATGGCGGTGGTCTGGTCGACCGCGCGAGCGGCGAGGTCGGTGGCGCTGGCCGCCAGCTCGCCCATGCTCTTGGCGATCCACGCGCCGATGCCGTCGGTGATGGACTTGCCGGGGTTGGAGACGAAGCTGACCGCGTCGACCACGGTGCAGACTTGGCTCATCAGGGGTATGTCGCAGACGCCCACGAAGGGCACCTCCTTCGTGGTGTCAGGGCGCGACGGACGGCATTACGCCGACCAGAGCGCAGGGACGGTCGGGGCGGCACTGCACCGCGAGGGTGGCCGAGCGGTCCTCGGCGCCGCCCTGGGGCGAGCCGTTCCAGGCGATCGACTGCTTGCCGGAGACGGTGACGGCGTAGACGTACGCCTGGGTGATTGCCCCCGGATCGGCCTGCAGCGCGCGGGTGAAGCTGTCGGGGAAGTGCGCCTCGGCCGCGGTCGCGGTGGCGAACTGGCCGGAGTCGGCCATCCGCCCCCACAGCATCGGCGAGGGCACCTGGCGCTCGACCGAGTCGGCGTCGACGTACTGTCCCTCGGTCGTCAGCCACCGGTGGAGCGCGGCCACCAGCTCGGGCTGGGAGTACGCGCGGGTGTCGTACGACCACAGGGCCACCGCCGCCGACTTCCCGAATGCGATCGGGTCACGGGTGTCCGGCGGCGAGGGCAGAGCTGCCGACCGGCCGCTCGGCAGAGCCGACGGCGAAGCCGGCGCGAAGGTGGTAGCGGGCGAAGTCGGCTGTGCGGAAGAGTGGTTGGACGGCTCCCGGTTGTCGCGGGTGAGGTAGGAGAACAGGCCGGCCAGGGCGACGAGCGCCACCAGGACCACGGTGCCCAGCAGCGCCCGGCGGCGCACGAGGGCGCCGCCGGACTTCCCGCTGCGGGAAGCAGAGGAGAGAGAACGTTTCTGCATGATCACTTGACCTGGCTGCCCAGTGCGGAGAAGAAGGCCACCACACCGTTTGCCGCGCCCAGCAGCAGCGCGGCACCCGCACTGACGAGTACGCCCTTCTTGCCGTTGGCCTCGGCCTGGTGGCCGCCCGAGTGGTGGCCCCAGGCCCACACACCCGCGCTGACCGCGAGCGCGCCGACCACCGCGATGATGCCGAACAGGTTCAGCGAGCCCATCACCTGCTTGAGTACCGAGAGGCCGGGCAGGCCGCCCTCGTTGGGCTGGATGCCCGGGTCGTAGGCGAGCTGGGTGACCGCATCGGCGAGGTAGGTCATGAGAACTCCAGGGGAATGCGGGCACGCGAAGGTGCACCGAAGAGAAAGGGGAAGAAGGAGAGAGAGCGCCGGTCAGAGGACTCGGCGGGCAGCGAGGATGTCCGCCTGCCAGGAGGCGAGGGTCGAGACCTTGACCACGTCACCGGTCTTGGGGGCGTGCACGACGAGCCCGCCGCCGATGAACATCCCGACGTGCTCGGGCCGCAGGGCGGTACCCCGGGTGAACAGCAGGTCGCCGGGCTTCAGGGCGCCGGCGGAGACGGCGGTGCCCTCGGTGACCTGCGTGTAGGTCGTCCGGGTCAAGGTGATCCCAGCGGCCTTGTAGGCCATCTGCATGAGCGAGGAGCAGTCGCACCGGCCCATCGGGTCGGTGCCGTGGGAGTCGGTGCACGAGCCGCCCCACTGGTAGGGCGTGCCGAGCTGACCGAGCGCCCAACGGATCGCGGTCTGCACCTGGGGCGGTGCGTCGGCCGGGATCGCGTAGCCCTCAGGGAGGGTGCCGGGCGGGATCGTCCCGAAGCCGCTGCCGTCGCCGCTCGCGGTCGAGCAACCGCCGCCCGCCGAAGGGGCGGTGGGAGACGGGGTGGCCGGGGACGGGCTCGCGGTCGGCGACGGTGACGGGTTCGAGCCGTTGCCGGGGTTGGCCAGCAGCGGTGCGATGGCCTGCTGCAACGCCGTCGCCAACGGCTCCCACTTGGCGTAGGCGTCCGGGTAGCCGCTTCGCTGTACCGCCTGGGCGGCCTGGGTGATCGTCATCGACTGCCAGCCGGAGACCTGCTGGAGGCCGTCGTAGAACTTCGTCGAGGCGTACACCGGCTGCATGATCTGCTCCGGTGTGCCCCAGCCCTGCGACGGTCGCTGCTGGAAGAGGCCCAGGCTGTCGCGGTCGCCGTAGTTGATGTTCCGCAGACCGCTCTCCTGGAGCGCGGTCGCCAGCGCGACGACCTGCCCGCGGACTGGGATGTGCATCGCGATGCCGGTGGCTTGGATGGCCTGGGCGTTGGGGATCTGCTCGGCCGGCTTGTCCAGCCCCGCGACGCCCGGAGCGCTGAGCGGGCTCGATCCGTTCAGGATCGCCTTCACCTGTTGAGCGACGGCGGCGGTATCCACAGGCTGTGAATCACTGCCAGGGACGCAGGTGGCGGAGGCGCTCCCGGCGGCAGCGACCACGATCGGCAGGGCCAGAACCAGAGGGCCGGCCGCGACGAGGCTGAGGAAGCTGCCCGCAGTCTTCCTCATCGTCGCCGCCGTTCTGCGAAGCGGACGACGGCAGGAAGTGGCGGATCGAGGCAGGGCTGTGCCAGGGCATGCTGCATCGCAGCGGCTCCTCGGGGGTTCGTAGGAGACGCGGTGCCGGCCTCTCGTGCAAAGAAGTCGCCGGCACCGCGCCGGTGGTGAATCCGCCGCTCAGGGCGGGCCCGGGTCAGGGGAGTTGGTAGCTCCGGGACGCCGGTCTCGGGTCATGCGCGGCAGCCAGCCGCGCTCGTAATCTCAGCCGGAACACGGGGTCTCCTCGAAGAGTGCGAAGGGGAGCGCAGACCCGCAGGGTGCCCCGCTGGACGGGACAACACGCATCAACACGAGCCGTCCCGGGCCGAGTTGGCCTCCTGCCCGGTTGGCATGGCGAGACAGTAGACCCGAAGTCCGGCCGGACCAAACAGGGACTTCACCAGCCACGACTCCCCTCGCGCCGCCGTTAGGTCCGGCCGGGAATCGCGGCTACCGTCCCGCTCATCCCCGCTCCCGGCGGCAGCCGCCGGGCACCGCCGGGAGTGGGTCCACCCCTGCCCTGAGAGAGGCCCCCATGAGCAACTACACCCTCCACCGAGGCGACGCGCTGACCGTCCTCAAGTCCCTTCCCGACGAGTCGGTGAACGCCGTCATCACCGACCCGCCGTACAACAGCGGCGGGCGGACCAGCTCCGAGCGCACCAGCCGCGACGCCCGCGCCAAGTACGTGACGTCCAACTCCGCGCACGACCTGAAGACCTTCCCCGGCGAGAACCGCGATCAGCGCTCCTACCGCTCGTGGCTGACCGAGCTGCTGACCGAGGCGTACCGGGCGAGTACCGAGCACTCGGTCGCGATGGTCTTCTCGGACTGGAGGCAGGAGCCGACGACCAGCGACGCGCTGCAGATGGCCGGGTGGACGTGGCAGGGCACCATCCCGTGGATCAAGCCCGCCAGCCGACCGCGCAAGGGCGGCTTCAAGCAGTCCGCGGAGTTCATCACCTGGGGCGTCAAGGGCACCCTCGACAACAGTCGCGCGATCTACCTGCCCGGCCACTTCATCGCCAGCCAGCCCCGCAAGGACCGGGTCCACATCACCCAGAAGCCGCTGGAGATCATGCAGCAGCTCGTCCAGATCTGCCCCGAGGATGGTGTCGTCCTCGACCCCTTCACCGGCAGCGGTTCTACCGGCGTCGCCGCCCTGCGCGAAGGCCGGCGCTTCGTCGGCGCCGAACTCTCCCCGCACTACGCCGAGATCGCTGACCAGCGGCTGCGGGCGGAACTGACCCAGGACGACTTCGTCCTCGCCGGGCCGGAGGTGTGAGGGTGAGAACCACAGACAGTCGGCACCGCAGGGGCCGCAGACGCAGAAGGGCGGTTGGAGCATGAAGCTCCAGCCGCCCTCGTGCTTTCGTCAGGCAGCCTCGACGGCCCGCCGGATCAACGGCACCGCCTTCTCCAGGCCGGCCGCTGAGGTGATCCGCACCTCCAGGTCCCCGGTGCCCAGATGGCCCTTCCCGCGCATGTCGCGCGTGAAGCCCTCCTCTAGCTCCACCGTGTCCGGGTCCAACCGCAGGTACAGCAGAATCGCCCGATGCGAAGCCGACGGCCGGAAGATCACGCTCGCTACGTTCTGCAGCCGCCGGTAGGCGATGTAGTGCCGCAGCGGAACGACCTCCACCTCGCCCGAGTCGGTGAGCACCTCGTCCAGCTCGCCGTACAGCGCCCGCAGGCACTCCGGCACCTCGACCAGAGCTGGCGGCCCGTCCGCCTCGGCGACAGCTTCCAGCGCCGCGGGCGCGCTCGATCTGCGCACGGACGCCGTGTTGGTGGGGGCGACGACCGGCTCGACCAGCTGCAGGCTCAATAGCCCGCCGTCGAAGACCCGGTAGCGGACCAGCTCGATCGGCCAGCGCCGACCGAGGTCACCGACCGTGACCCGGTCGTGCCACGAGTACCCCGCCGCCACGCACAGCGCCCGGGGCGAACGCCAGTCGATCGACTCCACGGCCTGCTCGCCCAACTTCTCCCGGACCAGGGCCTCGAACTCGTGACGGCTGCTCTTCAACCAGGTCAGGTACGACATGGCCTGCAGCACGACCCCGCTGTCGCTGCCCTTCTTGAACTCCACCACCACCGGCACGCCGTTCTCGTCCAGCCCCAGCGAGTCCACCCGCCCCCGGTGCCACGGACCGGTCGGGTACTCCGACGCCAGGAACCGGATGCCCAGCATCTGCTCCATCCCGGCCTCCACCCGGCGCTGAAGCTCCACCTCCAGCGCCACCGTCGAGCCCCGCAGCTCCACGTCCCGGCCGTCCGCCCCGACCCGAAACACCTTCAGATCGCTCACCCAACCCCCT
The DNA here is from genome assembly GCF_040655255.1 of Kitasatospora sp. NPDC050463. Lineage (NCBI taxonomy): Bacteria > Bacillati > Actinomycetota > Actinomycetes > Kitasatosporales > Streptomycetaceae > Kitasatospora > Kitasatospora sp. NPDC050463. Next base: position 19,862 of record NZ_JBFAJO010000056.1, on the reverse strand, counting down.
TTGCGCGATCGTACGAGGAGACCAATCGAAAAGAGGACTGCTCTATTTCCGGAGTGTCACTACCTGAGTCCCCGCCGCAGCCAGGTGGGACGTCAGACCTCTGGGCCAACATCCAAGCGCGAGCAGGCCCAGTTTCGTCGCGCGGTGAGAAGCATCAATTCGGGGGCCTCGAACCGGGGCTGTCAGTAAGGTGGCCGCGTCCCACCAGTGATGCGACGAAGGGCGATCCTCGCGTGTACGCGCTCGAAGACCTGAAGAACCGAGTCCGCTCACGGCAGTCACGTCGCTACATCGACGAAGCCATTAGCGCCTACGGAGCGGGTGCTTACCGTTCGGCGATCATCGCGGTCTGGATCGCCGTGGCCGCCGACATCATCGAGAAGATCCGCTTCTTGGCTGAGGAAGCCATGCCGGTGGCCGTCGAGCTGCGTGACAAGCTGGACAGGGCGATCACGGACAAGAACATCGCGGGCCTGCAAGCATTCGAGCGTGACCTCCTGAACGCCGCCGAGAAGCGGCTGAACCTCATCGGCTCGCGGGAGGCCACAGAGCTCGGGCGCCTCTACGAAGACCGACACCTGTGCGCGCACCCAGCATTCGTGTCGGGTGACGACGACCTCTTTGCGCCGACAGCCGAATTGGTCCGAACCCACCTTGCATCCGCCGTTGATGCACTCCTGTCGCACCGCGCCGTTACTGGCCGGAAGACAATAGAGCGGTTCCAGCGCGATGTCCAAGAGGAGTCCTATCCTCGGGACGACCACCGCCTGGAGGAGTTCCTCCGGGCCGGCTACCTTGACCACGTCAGCCGCCCGGTCTTGGGGAACCTGATCAAGGTCGCCTGCAAGGGCACCCTTGATCCAGCCAACAGCATCGCACTGCGGTGGCGATACAGCCGAGCGGCGCGGGTGATGCAGAAGATCGCGCCTGCCGCGTTCGAGGAGGAGGCGGCAAAGCTGCTTGAAGCCCGGCAGGATGCGCTGAACGACGACGGGCTGTTCCTTCTCGTTTCGGGCCTCTGCTATGTCCCTGGCACATGGGATCTTCTCCACGAGGGAACGCGCAACCGGATCGAGCAGCTTCTCAGCGCCCACTCAATCCTCCAACTCGTGGTCGGCCACCAGCTGTTCCACGGGCCGCTCCCCTGCACGCCGGTGGACAGGATGCTGCTTGCCAGGGTGCCCGACATGGTGGGTATCTCCGCAGCACAGCTGGTGCCGGGCCAGCAGCTCGCCGACTACCTGGGTCCGCTGCCCGATCGGCGCCTCATCGGCCCTATCGTCCAAGCGCTCGCAGATGTGAAGTCGTACATGGACGGTGAGGCTGTACTGAAGTTGCTAAACGCCTTGACCACAATCCTGACTGGCGAGGACCTTCAAGGGATCCTCATGGTCTGCGCTGAGAACGACCAGGTTCGGGGTTCGGTCCTTGGGCACAGGCAGCTGGCGATCTTGCGCTCGCAGACACACGATCTGGACGACCACGCAGAGCAGGCTTGGGCGAAGTGGGACAGCCAGTGGCAGTCATCTACCCCGGCCGATGGGACCGCGAGCGAGTAGAACGCAAAGGAGAATGCCAGCGGCCAGGTTGAAGACCAACTGGCCGCTGGCACCGCCGCGAAAGAGTCGGCTGGACCCAGCTGTCCCAGCCGGGCGCCGTAGCTCCGGCAGCGGGGACGTCAGCGCAGACCGAGCAATCTCAGAGCGAGGTCAATGAGGACGAGCGGGAGCGAGTTCGAGAGCGCGCGTGTGCCCTCTTCGGCGGCCATGTGCAGAAGATCGCTGCGACGGGCGGCCGAGTTGCCGCAGGAGCATTCGAAGCGGACGGCCTCGTCGGGGGTCCAGATTCGGCGTTCGGGCGTGGGCGGGCGGGGGATGACGGCGGGCTTGGCGGGGTTGTGGCCGATCCGATGGCGGACGACGGCCGCGCCGAGCGCGCTGGAGAGCGTGGCGAGGATCCGGTGGACGGTGACGCGACCGCGGCCGGCCTTGAGCTGGGTGCGCGCGTAGTGGTCGATGTGCTCGTAGGCGAGGTCGTCGAGGGGGATGCGGCCGAGCGCGGGCACGAGGTCCTGGAGGACGTACGCGCGGTAGCGGGCCAGTGTCGTGGGCTTGAGCCACTGCTCCTGGACGGCGAGCCAGGCGAGCAGGTATTCGCCCGTGCTCTGCCGCGGGTCCGGGTTGTAGCCGAAGGCCTTGCCGTCAGGGAAGCGGCGCAGGTCGGCGCGGGCGGCGTGCTCGTTGTCGTAGCCGCCGCGGCGTACGGTGTGGCGCCGGTCGTCGGGCCAGGGAACGTCGACGGCGTAGGTCCAGGTCCCATGGTCGGGGTCGGCGGCCAGGCGCGGGCAGCGGGCGCCGAGCTGTCGGCGGCTGTGGTCACGGCAGCCGCAGCGCCGGTAGATCCGGCTGCGATCGTCGGAGCGTCGCATGATGATCACCTCGAAGGCTCGGGCGGAGAGCTGCTTTCAGTCTCGTTCGGCTCGTCGGGGGCGCCCCTTGTCGCCGATCCAGGGGATCGCCGCAGGTCAGAGGCATGATTTGCCGGTGGTGATCGCGTGGTGGTCGCCGCCGGGTCGGCCGGCGGCGCCCGGTGCGGGCCGCCGGGTGAGCCGCAGAATGACTGGCGCAGGTGGCCGGCTGGCCCGTCGGCGGCGCCATCCTCCCTTTGGTCACTTTCTGTGACCAAAGGGAGGGGCAAGGGCACGACACCGGTACGCCTACAGGGAGTAACTGGCGTCGTTTGGTCGGGCCGGCCCCTCGTCTGAGGGCGAGTAGGTCAGATGAGGCGGTCGCGGTCGCAGGTGGCGGTTTCGCGGACGAGCTGTGTGAAGCGTTCGCGGCTGCGGTTCTGGCGCTCTTCGGCCTATGCGTCGTCCCAGTTCTCGGGGTCGTCGAGGTCGCCTCCAGCGGCGTCTCTCTTCTTCGGCCAGCAGACCGAGCTCTACGGGGTGCGTGCTAGGACGTGGCCGGGAGAGCGGCGCGTTCGCTCCGGCAGCGATGCGCGCGTGGGCCGCCTCGTCGCGCCGGAAGACGGCTACGCGATGGACCTGGCCGTCGATACCGCGACGGCGATGGACATCGAGGCCGGACTCCTGGAGCACGACCGCATCGTCACGGGCGACCGGCAGTTCGCGCAGGCCGCCTGAGGCCGCACCGGAACAGCGTCGGCCTACGCCGGAGTAGTCCCCGGTCGCGGAGACCGGGGACCACTCTTCAGCAGCCGGGTTGGAGGTGCGCTTTCCGCGTCAGGACACGGTCACCGCCACGCCGGGACTGGTGCTGCCCGCGAAGCCGCCGCCGGCGGTGTTCTGCAGCCAGACCGGCTGGCCGCTGCTGTGGCTGGCCCGCTGGTAGGCGCCGACCCAGGTGATCGAGGTGGGGGTGAGAGCGGTGATCACGTGGGTGTCGTCGGTGAGCGTGGCGGTGCCCATCCCGATCGTGTCGCCGACCCTGAGACCGGCGGTGCTGGCCACCTTGCAGGTGGTGGCCGTGCTGGAGCAGGAGCTGGTCAGGGTGGTCCGGAACGGCGAGGAGGCGGTGCCGGTGTCGCTGGACAGGTCCGGGGTGTAGATGGCGGTGATGGAATGCGGTCCCGAGCCAAGGGAGTTGGTGGTGTAGGAAGCGTTGCCGGTGGAGTCGAGCGCCACTGGGGTCCCCAGGTTGACGCCGTTGTCCTGGAACTGGACGGTTCCCGTCGCGGCCCAGGACCGGGTGGCCGCGCCGACGTTCGCGGTCAGCGTCACCGGCTGTCCCGCGATGACTGTGGCGGGTGAGGCGGTGACGGTGGTGGTGGTCGGCGCGCACATCGGGGAGAGCTTGTTGAGCTCCGCGATGGTCGAGGCCCAGCCGAACTCGAAGTTGTCGCTGACGTAGTAGTAGGTCGCGCCGTTGGGCATCATCGCGATCGTGATGCCTCCGTACCCCGACATGAACGGCACGCGCAGTCCGCAGCCGGGAACCTGGCCGGTCGTGGGGTAGGCCCACAGGCCGTTGCTGTAGCGGTAGCCGCCGGACGCGGCCGTCCCGTCACCGTGCCCGGTCAGGTCCGCGCTGACGGCGGCGACGCCGGTGTCGATGCTGCTGCGCTGCATGGCGGCGAGCATCTGTCCGCGGTCCGCGAGCTGTGTCCCGCCGGCAGCACCGTTGTTCTGGAACAAGGTCGCCAGCTTGGCGATGTCGTCGACCGTCCAGAAGAGTCCGTAGGCGGCGAACGGGCGGCCGGTCGTCGGGGAGGTTCCGGCCGCGGAGGCGTTGTCGGTGCGCTGCGTGGTCAGGGTGCCGGCGTTGAGGTGGAGAGGCGTGTAGACCTCGTCGCGCATGAGGTTGAACAGGTCGGCGCTCGGTCCGCGCTGCGACTGCAGGTATCCGGTCTCGGCCTGGGCCAGCAGGAAGTGGTCGACGCTGTGGTAGGTCCAGGTGTTGCCCTGTTCGCCCGGGTGGTGGGCGTATCCCAGTGCGTAGCCCATCTTCCCCGTCGTCGCGGTCCCGTAGGGCTCGGCGTTGAGGAAGTTGGTCGTGTTGGTGCCGTTCTCGTCGTTCTCGTAGAGCTCCGAGTTGAAGTTCCCCGTGGCCATGTCGGCGGCGTGGTTGAACGTGACCGGTGCCGAGTTCCAGTTGCCGCTGGACGCCATCTCGGGGACGTAGTCCTTGAGGTTGAGGTTCGGGACACCGGATCCGAAGTCCTGCACCAGTCTGGCCATCGACAGTCCGGCGAACGCCGACTTGGCCGTGGAGTAGGAGGGCAGGCGCATGTCCTTGCAGAAGGCGTAGGTGCCGTAGCGGGTCTGACAGCCCTTGTTCGCGGACGTGCCGTCCGCCACGTAGTTCACGCCGTTGTAGACCACTCCGAAGGAGGTCATCGCCGAGGGGGTTATGCCGCTGCCGAAGGTGGCGAGATTGATCCCCGCCGCCGGATAGTCGGTGGCGAGGGCGGACAGCGGCTTGGTCGGCATGCGGTTTCCGACCTCCGCCGCCTGGGCGTTCTCCAGCGCGACGGCGTTGGGCACGCTGTGAGCGTTGTAGGTCGCGGCGAGCTGGCCCCACATGTCGAACTGGTGCAGCGCGCACGTCTCAGTCGTCACCTGGTAGGCGACGTTCGAGACCGCGGTCGCGTTGTACAGGAAGCTGAGCTCGCCGTTGTGGACGCAGTTCTGGTTGCGGTCGACGAGCGCCAATGGCAGGGATGCCCGGGAGAACGTTCCGGCCGCACCCGTGTCACCGTTCTCCGACCAGGCGCGCCCCGGCCCCACGATGACGTTGTACGTCGAGCCCGACTGCGTGTCGCCGGTGATCGTCAGACCCTGGACCGCCGGGATCAGGTGGCTGCCGTTCTGCACGAGGTCGAGGCTGATCGGCGGCAGGTGCTTACCGCAGCCGGTGCAGCTCTTGATGCTCTTGAACCCTCCGCTGCCAGCGGGGTTGGTGAGGGTGAGGGTTCCCTCGAAGGTGAACTGCGGCGGCGCGGCTGCGGCCGGCAGTGCGAAGGCGGCATCGTCGACCGGGCCGTTGGGGTTCTGGGCGGTCGTCAGCTGACTGTAGGGCAGCAGGGTGCGCGAGACGGCGCCGTTCCCGGTCAGCGGGTCACCGGGTACCGGGTTGGCGGTAGCCGCTGCCGCGGGCAGCGGGGCGATCAGGCCGGTGGCCGCCAGCGCTCCCGCGCTGAGCAGCAGGAGCGAGCGCCGCCAGCGGCTGCGGTCGGCTGATCTTCGGTGCATGGTTCCTCCTTGGGTGGGGGCTGTGGAGTCGGGTGCGAAGAGGGCACCTGGGTACGGAGTAGCGATGGTGTGGTGGCGGCGTCGCCGCTCTTGCGTGCTTCGGTCGTTCCGTCGGGCCGCCGAGCGGACCGGGGCCGCGCACGACGTCGCCGCCCGCATGGCCCCTGAAGGGTGGGGCAGGAATGGGAGTGCTACGTCGAGCTGGCGCTTTGGCCCGGTGCTGGGGCTGACGGTGCCGTAGGCGTCAACCCGGGAAGGTCGAGCGTCGAGGAGGAAGGTGACGGGCTGCTCGCCTTGCCCTTCCTCAGTCGGCCGGCAACGCTCAGGGCAGTGCGTGGGTGAGGTCTGCGGTGACCGCCGTCTTCTGGCTGGCCGACGCAGCATCCCGCTCCTTTTCGCTCCCACGGCAGACCGAGGCAGCAGACAACGGGGTTAATCCGAGCGGCTGGGAAACGTCGGAGGTCGGGCCGGGGCGGAGCGCAGGGACATGGAGGGCTCCAGGAGGGTGTGCAGGCCGCTCGTCGGCGGGGGCCGCGGCGCTGCTGTGGGGGTTGCGGGTATTTTGCTGGCCGCTCACCGTGCCGTCCAATGCCAAAAGTGTGCAGCCGTGCCTGCCTTGGAGGCATAGTTGCAGGTCAGGCAGCGGCGCTACGTCATCGCGGTCTACGACCATGGCTCCACGAAGAAGGCAGCCGAGGTGCTCTTCGTGGGCGAGCTGTTGCTTTCACGACAGATCAGGCGGCCGGAGTGCCGGCTGGTCGACCTGACGATGCTCGCCGAGGCGATGCAGTAGAACCCGGCGAACCGAGGCATCACCGCGACCGCCGACACGACCGGCAAGACCTGGCAGTACCGGTGCGGCCTGTTGGCGGCGGCATCACCACGGCGATGCTGCCCAACGGCTCCACGTACCAAGCCCTCAGCGACAACGACCAGTTCAACTGGTCGGCGCCGCGCAGCCGGGTGTCGCTGGGTGGCGATTTCAACGACAGCTTGGTGAGGTCCCCCAGTGAGCCGGCGGCTGTTCCGGCAGCGGTGCCGTGGAGCTCGCCAAGCCTCGCTGCATGGCGGCGCGTAGGCGCCGGGGGGCGGCACCTCCTCGAGGTTGAGCTTCCCCGCGGCCGCTCACATCTGCGCGACAAGCGAGGCGCTCAGCTCGGTGGCGTGGTCACCGGTGTGGCCGGCCCGATCTCCCCTCCGGCCGCTCTACTGCGCGGTGTCGCGGCGCGCGGTCCCGCGCGATCGGCAGGAAACGGTCGCCCGGCCGCCGTCAGCCGCGGCCGGCCCCGGTGTGGTCGGGCGGCTCGCGGCCCCAGCTGGCCCTCCGCCTGCGGATCTCGCGCGGTGGCCCGGCAACGAACAGCGTCCGGTGCCATGCACGGTGCCTGATCTCCCCGATGCCTCCGAGGCATGGAATGCAGCACGAACAGGCATTGGACGACATGGTGAGTGGCCAGCAGGATTCAGCGCAACCCCCACAGCAGCGCGGCGGCACCGACCGCAAGCGGCTGGATTTCGAGGAGCCCGATATGTCCCTGTGCCGTGCCAGAGCCTCGACCTGCGCCCTGACGCTGACCCTCAGCCTGGCCCTGGTGTCCGCCTCGGCCTGCAGCAGCTCCGCAGGATCGAAGTCCGCCTCGGCGGCCGTCCTGAAGGTCGCGACCACCGCCGACGTCACCACCTGGGACCCGGTGAAGTCGTTCTCCACCGAGGTCTTCTACCTGGCCAACGTCTACGAGCCGCTGCTGTGGAAGAACCCCGCCGGCTCCGCCCAGCCCTACCGGCCGGCGCTCGCCACCTCGTGGGAGGCAAGCCCCGACAAGCTGACCTGGACCTTCCACCTGCGCGCCAGCGTCACCTTCCACGACGGTGAACCGCTGACCGCGGCCGCGGTCAAGGCGTCCGTCGAGGCCGCCGCGGACCACGGCGGCGCCAGCTTCATCTGGGCGCCGCTGAAGAGCGTCGAGACGCCCGACGAGCAGACCGTCGTGATGAAGCTCAGCCACGCCGCGCCGATGGACCTCATCGCCTCCAGCATGTATGGGGCGTGGATCGTCAGCCCGAAGGCGCTGGCTGCCGCCAAGGCCGACCCGAAGTACTTCGACTCCGGCAAGGACGGCGGCACCGGGCCTTACACGATCGGGGAGTACACCTCGGGCCAGCGCGTCGTGCTCAAGAACTACGCGAGCTACTGGGACGGCTGGAAGAAGGACTCCTACACCACCGTCGTCAACACCATCACTCCCGAGTCCGTGGTGCAGCAGCAGATGCTCACCAGCGGCCAGACGGACCTGGCCAGCAGCCTGCCGCTGGAGAACATCGACCAGTTCAAGAACCACGAGCGTTTCACCGTCAGCACCTGCAAGACCGCCTCGGACTACGTCGGCTTCTTCAACACCACCCGCAAGCCGCTGGACGACGTCCGGGTCCGGCAGGCGTTGTCGTACGCGATCCCGTACGAGGACATCATCACCGTCGGCGCGCACGGCTTCGGCACGCAGTCGCGCGGCCCGGTCCCGCAGGGCGTCTTCCCGTACTCGGACAGCACCCCGCAGTACCACCAGGACCTGGCCAAGGCTAAGGAGCTGCTTGCGGCGGCCGGCTACCCCGAGGGCGGGGGCCTGACCCTGAACGTGACCTACGCCGCGGAGAACCAGGCCCAGGCCCGCTTCACGCCGCTGATCAAGGACGCCTTCGCCAAGATCGGCGTCACCGCCAACGTCCAGGCGCTGCTGTTCAACCAGCAGTGGGACCGCGCGAAGGCCGACCCGAAGTCCGCGCAGGACATCTTCCTGCTGCTGTACTGGCCGACCTACTCCGACGCCGGCTCGGACAACCTCTACTCGCTGTTCCACTCCAGCGACAAGCCGTCCTTCAACCTCAGCTACTGGAACGACAGCACGTACGACAAGCTGCTCGACGACGCCGGGGCCGCAACCGCGACCGACAACGCCAAGGCCATCAGCGAGTACGGCCAGGCCCTGAACCGTCTGTACGACCAGGCGCCCGGCTTCTTCCTCTACGACGTGGCGAACCCGCTGGTCGTGCCGAAGAACGTGAAGGGCGTGGCCTGTAACCAGGACTACTCCTCCAACTACTTCTTCCACGACCTGACCCGCGCGGGGGCCTGAGCATGGGGCGCTTCCTGTTGCGCAGGGCTGCGGCGGCGGCCGCCGTCCTACTCGGGACCACTGTCGTCACCTTCGTGCTGGCCCGTGTCGTGCCCGCCGACCCGGCCCTCGCCTACCTCGGCCCGAAGGCCCGGCCCGAGCAGATCGCCGAAATCCACCACCAGCTGGGCCTGGACCAGTCACTGCCGGTGCAGTACGCCCGCTACCTCGGCGGACTGGTCCGCGGCGACTGGGGCATCTCGATCGGCACCAAGCAGCCCATCACCTCCGAGATCTTCGGACGGCTCCCGGCCACCCTCGAACTGCTGACCGCCGCCATGACCGTCGCGCTCGTGCTCGGCATCGCGCTCGGCGTGATCGCCGCGGTGCGGCAGCAGCGGCTGGCCGACCACGTCATCCGCATGCTGGCCATCGGCGGCGTGTCGATGCCGGCGTTCTGGCTCGGACTGCTGCTCCAGGTCACCGTGTTCGGGCAGCTCGGCCTGTTCGCGCTGACCGGGCGCAACGACCCGGACCTGGAGTTCACCGACCCGATCCGGAAGATCACCGGCTTCCACCTGGTCGACGCGCTGCTCACCGGCAACGCCCCCGGGTTCACCGACACCCTCACCCACCTGGTCCTGCCCGCGCTGACGCTCGCCGCTTACCCCATCGGCGTCATCGCCCGGATGACCCGCGCCTCGATGATCGAGGTGCTGGCCGCCGACCACATCCGCGCCGCCCGCGCCTACGGGCTGCGTGAGCGGATGACGGTCGGCCGGATCGCCCTGCGCGGCGCGCTTCCGCCGGTCGTCACCGTCGCGGGCCTGACCCTGGCCTACTCGCTGACCGGAGCGTTCTTCGTGGAAGTGGTCTTCAACTGGCCCGGCCTCGGGCAGTTCGCGGCGACCGCGCTGCTCAACGCCGACTACCCGGCGATCATGGGCGTCACGGTCCTCGGGGCCGCCGCCTACATCCTGGTCAACCTGGCCGTGGACATCGTGCAGGCCCGGCTCGACCCGAGGGTGAGGCTCGCATGACGCTTCTCGCCGCAACCACCGGCCCGGTCGACGCCGTCCGCACCGCGGACACCCCCACGCCCACCCGCCTGCGCCGGATCGTCACCGCGCTGCTGCGCGACCGGCTCGCGCTGGTCGGCGTGGTCCTGGTCGGCGCGCTGCTCGTCCTCGCCGTCTTCGGCCCCTGGCTCGCGCCCTTCCCAGACCAGGGCCGCGGCGTCGCCGACGTGGCACACCGCAACCTCGCGCCCGGCACCGGCGGCCACCTGCTCGGCACCGACCCGCTCGGCCGCGACGTGCTGTCGCGGATCATCATCGGCGCCCGGCCCGCGCTGCTGACGCCGCTGCTGACAGTGGCCCTCGCGGTCGCCGTCGGCGTCCCGCTCGGCCTGCTCGCCGGCTACCGCGGCGGGCGGCTGGACGAGGCCGTCATGCGGATCGCCGACATGTTCCTGGCGTTCCCGCCGCTGCTGCTCGCCATGGTGATCGCGGCGATGCTCGGGCCCAGCCTGATGCACGCCGGCATCGCCCTCGCCATCGCCTGGTGGCCCTGGTACACCCGGCTCGCCCGCGGCCTCGCCGCCGGGCTGCGGGACCGTCCGTTCGTCGACGGCGCGAGGGCACTGGGCCTGTCCGACACCACCATCCTGGCCCGCCACCTGCTGCCCAACGCCGCCGCGCCGATCGTCGTGCAGGCCAGCATCGACATCGGCACGGTGATCCTCGCCTCCGGGTCGCTGGCCTTCCTCGGCCTCGCGGCGCAGGCGCCCACGCCGGACTGGGGCCTGATGGTCTCCGACGGGCGCAGCTACGTGCTGTCCCAGTGGTGGCTGTCCGCGCTTCCCGGCGCGGCGATCTTCCTGGCCGTGCTCGCCTTCAACGTCCTCGGCGACGCGCTGCGCGACATCCTCGACCCCAGGGCGGTGACTCGATGACACTGCTGACCGTCGAAGACCTGACGATCGAATTCCCACGGCCCGGTGGCCGGTCCGGCGGCGCGATCCGGCCGGTGCGCGGCGTCACCCTGACCGTCGAACCCGGGCAGACCCTCGGCGTCGTCGGCGAGACCGGCTGCGGCAAGACCCTCACGGGCCTCGCCGTGCTCGGCCTGCTGCCGCCCGCCGCACGGCCCCGCGGCAGTATCCGGCTGGACGGCCTCGAACTGCTCGGCGCGCCGCCGTCACAGCTGCGCGCAGTGCGCGGCAGCGCGATCGCCATGGTCTTCCAGAACCCGGCGACCGCCTTCGACCCGGTCCGCCCCCTGCGCACCCAGTTCGAGCGCGTCATCCGGCGCCACCGCGGCGGCTCGCGCGAGCAGGCCAGGGCCCGCGCCGCGAAACTGCTCGCCGAGGTCGAACTGCACGACACCGACCGTGTGCTTAGCAGCTACCCGCACCAGCTGTCCGGCGGCATGCTGCAACGCGCGATGATCGCCCTGGCGCTGTCCTGCGAGCCGCGGCTGATCATCGCGGACGAGTCCACCAGCGCGCTCGACGTGACCGTCGCCCAGCAGGTCAGACGGCTGCTACTGCGGCTCCAGCACGCGCACGGCTTCGGGGTGCTGTTCATCACCCACAACCTCGGCGAAGCCCGCGACCTGTGCGACCGCGTCGCCGTGCTGTATGCGGGCGAGGTGGTCGAGACCGGGCCGGTCGAGGACGTGTTCACCGCCCCCGCGCACCCGTACACCAAGGTGCTGCTGGGCGCGGTGCCCACCGTGGACGGCGACGTTGCGCCGCTCGCCTCGCTGCCCGGCGAGGTCCCGGCCGACGTGCTGGCCGTCACCGGCTGCGTCTTCGCCAACCGCTGCCCGCAGGCCGCCAACCTGTGCCGCAGCACGCCGCCCCCGGCACGATCGCTGCCCGGCGACCGCAGGGCCCTTTGTCACTTCGCCGATCCGGAGGTCGCGGCGTGATCCCCGATACCCCCCGCACCACCGACACCCCTGACGTCTCCGGCGTCCCCGCCGTCCTGCGCGTGCAGGACCTGGTCGTCACGTACGGCCGGCACCGCGCGGTGGACGGGGTCGGCTTCCGCATCGCACCCGGCGAGTCGTACGCCGTCGTCGGCGAGTCCGGCTGCGGGAAGACGACGCTCGCCCGGACCGTGCTCGGCCTGCTCAGGCCCGCGTCCGGCGAGGTCGCCCTGGAAGGAGTCAGGCTCGACCAGGCCAGGGGCCGCGACCTGCGGGCGCTGCGACGGCGGGTGCAGATCGTCTTCCAGAACCCGTTCGCCGCGCTCAACCCGCGGATGACCGTGGCCCGGCTGGTGGACGAGCCGCTGCGGCTCGCGCAGCCCGGCCTGACTGCGGCCGGCCGCGCCGGGGCCGTCTCGGCGCTGCTGGCGTCGGTCGGTCTGGCCGACCGGTTCCTCGGGCGGCGCCCGCACGAGCTGTCCGGCGGCCAGTGCCAGCGCGTCGCGATCGCCCGGGCGCTCGCGATGGACCCGGTGCTGCTGGTACTGGACGAGCCGACGTCGGCGCTGGACGTGTCGGTCCAGGCGCAGGTGCTCAACCTGCTCGCCGACCTGCGGCAGCGCCAGGGCCTGGCCTACCTGCTGATCAGCCACGACCTCGGCGTCGTCCGGCACCTGGCCGATCGGATCGGCGTCATGCGCGCCGGGCGGCTCGTCGAGGAGGGGCCGGCGCAGGAGGTGCTGAACGCGCCCGCGGCGGACTACACCCGGGCGCTGATCGCCGCCGTTCCCGGCCGGGGGCGGGCCGCCCTGGTGAGGGGCGCGGGGACGGGCGACGAGGCCGGGGCTGCCGGGAGCCCGGGCGGCGGCGCTCCGGCGGGCGATACCCGTGCCGACGATGTGCCGACCGGACCAGTGCCCGCACTCGCATCTGGCGCAGTGGCCGTACCCGCATCCGAACCGAGCAGCACAGGGAGCAGCCAGTGAGCCGCATCGTCGGGATCGCCGTCGCGCAGGTGGCGCCCGTGCCCAACGACCCCGAAGCCACCTTCGCCAAGTTCGAGAGTGAGGTCCGCACGCTGGCCTCCTCGATGCCGGCGCTGGACCTGCTGGTCTTCCCCGAGTACTACCTGACGGGGATGGGCAGCTTCGACGCGCCGCCGCCGCCCGGCTACATCGAGCGCGTCGCCGAGGAGATTCCCGGGCCGCTCACCGAGCGGCTGTGCGCACTGGCCGCCGAGACCGGCAAGTGGATCGTCCCCGGCACGATCGCCGAGCGCAACGGCGACCAACTGCACAACACCGCGCTGGCCATCTCGCCGGAGGGCGAGATCGCCGCGCGCTACCGCAAGCTGTTCCCCTGGATGCCGTACGAGCGGTCGGTGCCCGGCGACGAGCACGTGGTCTTCGACATCCCTGGCATCGGCCGGTTCGGCCTGGCCGTCTGCTACGACGGATGGGTTCCGGAGATCATGAGGACGCTGGCCTGGATGGGCGCGGAGGTCATCCTCCAGCCCACGTACACCCGCACCTCGGACCGCGCGCAGGAAGTCGTCCTGGCCCGCGCCAACGCGATCACCAACCAGGTCTACGTCGTCAACCCCAACATCGGCGCGCTGTTCGGGACCGGCCGATCGGTCGTCACCGACCCCGAGGGTCGCGTGATGGCCGAGGGCGGCAGCGGAGAGGAGTTCCTCACGCTCTTCCTCGACCTCGACCTGGTCTCCACTATCCGCGAGCACGGCACCGCGGGTCTCAACGCCCTGTGGAAGCAACTGCGCGACGCCGCCCCGCCCTTCCCCCCGGCCCTGCTCGGCTACGACGCCGGCGCCGTCATGCGGGGCCTCGGCCCCCTCCACACCGCTACGGAGCCTGCCGAAACCCACTGACCGCAGCAGCGACCCGCCTGCGCGTTTCATCCGAGGTCGCGTCCGGATCACGACCGGAAAAGCGAAAGTGCCTTCTGAGCTGCAACGATGAGGCTTGTCCAAGGTCCCAGTCGTTCCAGCCGGAAGGCACTTTCGCGTACCCCACCCGCTTCCTCGCCCGCGTGCGCGGCGTGTGGCAAGGCGGGATCCGGGCCCGGTCTCTCGGTCTGACGCTCCGTCCCGACCATGGCCGCAGAGCCGTCTGGGTCCTCCCCGATCAGGGCTGACACCCCGCACCATCGTCCGCCGTGAACGGTCCCGTCGGGGTGCCCAGCTGCTCTGTTCGACCAGGACGAAGGCATGCACCGCCCGGTCTGCCTTCCCGACACCTCCGCCTCAGGCATCAGCCGCGGAACCCGCCGAATCCACCTGCGAATCTCCACCACCTGGCCCTGGCACCACCGACCGCCGCGCTCAACTCCCTGCCCGCACTGCCCTGACCGGATACCTGACCCGACGACATCGCCGCCGACCATCCACGACTCAAGGGCCCTGGAGCACCCGGCCGCAGCGCCGGGCCCTCGGCCTGCCCAACGAGCGGGGGCGGCCCGGTGACCTCCGACACGGGGCCACCCGGATCAGCCGGCGCGTACGGAGACAAGCAGGTTGGCTGTGCGCTGCGCCCTGGCCGGTCCGGCCGCGCGACCTCGAGCCGCCCGGCCGGGGCCCCGTTCGTGGTGTCCTGAGCCCACCCTTCTCCCGTACAGCCAGCTGACGTCTGCGGCGAATTCCGACGCATCCCGTCGATGACGCGGCGTTCGCATTGCGCGTGGCGGCCGCGTCGCCGCAGTCCACCTTCGAGAGGCGCTCCAACTCGTCACGCCCGGCGGCGCCGGCACCTCAAGAGCGTCAGAAGATGATCGGGTCAAGAGCGTCAGAAGATGATCGGGGTGCGGCAAGCTCCTGCCGCCGGCGAGCATCGACCCGGTCCAGATCGGCCGCCACCTGATCCCCGCCATCCCTGGCCTGGTCGTCACAGGTGACACGCAGTCCGGCTCGACGTGCGACCCCATCGCCGGACCCGCGGTTGCCGGTCGGAGAACGGCGACACCGGCGCAGTGGACGCCTTCTCCCGTGCCGCCCTGCCGTCGGCACCGGTTGTAGCCAGAATCGCTTCCGCAACGGCGAGTTGAGCTTGTTGGTCAACGCGACCACCGTCTCCGAGGCCGCCTAGCAGGTGAGGACGGCGACCTGCCGGCGCCACCCGTTCACGATGTGACGAGCTGTCCGCCCGCCTTGCCCCAGGGTTCAGGGCCCCGTAACTCACTCGCCGGTCCCGCTCCTGATCCGCGCCTCCTCGAACTCGGACACTGGGTCGCCCCCGACGCTCCAGGGCCAGGCCGCGACCGTACCGTTGATCGCCTCGAAGACCGGACGGGCCTCGCTGCGCCGGTCGGCGGCTATCAGCGCGTAGGCCAGCAGGTTCAGGTCGGCGAGGGCCGCCGCGTGGTGGAGGAACCCGGGCCGGGCCCAGGTGTGTGCCGTACGGTCGAGGGTCTGGGCGGCCGATGCGTGGGACCAGCGGTGGCGTGCCATCAGCGCCTCGACGCCGCCCCGGGTGAGGACGGAGTGGTACTGCAGAACGTGGGCGGTGAGCTCGGTGGCCGCGCAGGGCGCGTTCGCGGGTGTGCTGGCGCGGACCGCATCGAGGAAGTCCAGTACCTGGACGCGCGATCCCATTTCCTCCGGCCCCAGGTAGCGCAGCATGCTCAGGTGCGCCTCGCGGTTCCAGCGGTCGCGGGCCAGTACCTCGTTCCAGACGCCGAACACCTCCCGCTGGCTGCGGCGCTCCAGCCGGGACAGTCCCAAGAGGACCACCCAGGGAGTCGGGTCCTCCGGCGCCAGGTCGGCGGCGCGCAGACAGCTCTCGGCGATGCCGGCCGCGTCCTCCAGACGCCCCCGGGCGCGTCCGCGTTCGAGCTGCACCCATGCGGAGAGGACGAGCGCGCTCGCGTTGCGCGGCTCACGAGCGGCCCAGCCACGGGGCCCGTGCGACTCGGACAGGCAGCACGCCAGCACGGAGAGCTGGTGGGTGCGGCGGTCCCAGTCGGCCTTGCTCTGGTCCAGAAGACGGGATATCTGGCCCATGAACAGGTCCGTCGCCCCGATCGTTCCTGTACTTGTCGTCGCTTGGAGGGACTTCAGTAGCCGGCCGAGGGCAGCGTCGTCGACCTCCAGGACGAGACGTGCCCGTCTGCGGCGGCTTGAGAGAAATGCCATGCACGGAGGCTAGAGGAGGCGAGCCGTGACGCAAGCTGTGCGCCGGGATCGTTATCGATTACCTCCGCAATCCAGCTGTGGCCGGCGAGAGGAGGCGGGCGACGCGCCGGTGGACCTCGTCGCGTCCGCTGGCGGTCGTCCTGCGCGCGGCCCGCGGCGTGGTGTCCAGTCTTCGGGAGCCGGCAGCCATGCGGGAGGTTACCGCGTTGGGAGCACCGGGGTCACCGTCCGCTGCCTGCCCGGACTGCTGCCTGCCGGGCATGCATCCGCCTCTCCGCCGTCTGTCGGGCCGGCGTGCGGTCATGCCGCCTCGCGCCCTGGTGAGGGCGGGGGCCCGTAGTCGTCGCTGCAGTTCAGTGGCGGGCGGCGACCTCCGGTCCGTACTGCTCGACGCAGAAACGTGCCAACCCGGCCGCGAATGCCTCGATGCTGCGCAACGCGTAGTGACCTGGGTCCCACGCCGCGTGCAGGTGGATCTGCAGCGGTTCGCCCGTGCTGTCGAGGATCAGCAGGGGGTGCAGGTCGAAGCGGGGATCGTCGGAGACCACCGCGACACCGTGGCCCGAAGCCGCCATGGCCTGGGCGACGTGCGGGGTGTCGCATTCGAGCACGATGTCGTACGAGGCCTCCGCGTCCTGCACGGCATGGTCCAGGATGCGGCGGGTGCCGTGTGCCGAGGTGAGGACGATGAGGGGCTGCGCGGCAAGGTCCCCGATGGTGACGCGGTCCCGGTCCGCCCAGACGTGGTCGGCGCGGACGTAGGCCCACAGCGGCAGGCGGGCCACCGGGAGTCCGGCGAAACGGCGCCGCGGAGGTGCCGAGGAGATGGCGACGTCGGCGCCCCTGGCCAGGGCCTGGTACGCATGTGCCGGACTCTCCGCCTGCACGGTGACCAGCGGATCCTCCGGTCCCCAGGTGGCGAGGAACGGTGCGATCACGTCGGTGATGGTGGTGGGCGGCGCTGCCACGGTGATCCGCATGGCACGCCCCGCAGCCAGCGCACCGACTGCGGCCTCGGCGGTCTCCGCGCGGGCGACCAGGTCGCGGGCCAGGGGAAGAAAGCGCCGGCCGGCCGCGGTCAGGACCATCTGCTTGCCGCCCCGGTCGAAGAGCGTCATCCCCAACGACCCTTCCAGGGCGCGCAGTTGCCGCGAGAGCGAGGGCTGGGCGACACGGACCACCTCGGCGGCCTTGGTGACGGAACCGGTCTCCACGATGGTCAGGAAGTAGCGCAGCACTCGGATTTCCATGGCGGTGGTCCCTCGGGAGACGGAGGAGGCAGACACCTTCATGCCTCAAAGGCATGATAGTAAACCCTACCAAGTATTTGAGGCTATGGCTGGCTGGATGCATTCTGGTCCCACCGGAATATCCGGTTATCGACACTCGAATCTCCGTCGACTTCTCGTCGTACATATCCTTTCGATTGGCTGGTTCCCCCCATGGCCCGCCCCCTGCCCCTGATCCTCGCCCAGGCGCCCGGTCGCCCGGCCGACGACCTCGCGGGCTTTGCCACCGACGTTGAGCGGCGCGTGAAACTCCACGCACCCGGCGCCCTCGTCGTCTACCCCGAACTCCACCTCGGCGAGAACGCCCCCGGCGTCCCGGCCGCCCCCGAGGAGGGAGCCGAGCCGCTCGACGGCAAACGTGATGCGGTCTTCGCCGAGCTCGCGGGTGATCTGGGCATCTGGCTGGTACCCGGCAGCGTCTACGAACAGGGCGCCGACGACCGCATCCACAACACGACACCGGTCTACTCACCGCAGGGCGAGCGCGTCGCCGCCTACCGCAAGATCTGTCCGTGGCGCCCGTACGAGACGACCACGCCCGGCACCCGGTTCGAGGTCGTCGACCTCGCCGGCGTCGGCCGCATCGGGCTTTCCATCTGCTACGACACCTGGTTCCCGGAGATCTCCCGCCACCTGGCCTGGATGGGCGCAGAGCTGATCGTCAACGTGGTCCGCACGGCGACGAGCGACCGCGCGCAGGAAGTCGTCCTCAACCGCGCCAACGCCATCGCCAACCAGGTCTTCGTCGCCAGCGTCAACTCCGCCGCCCCCTCCGGTACCGGCCGCAGCCTCGTCATCGACCCCCAGGGCACGGTGCGCGCCGAAACCGTCGACGCCGGCGACTCCACCCTCACCGACGTGATCGACCTCGACGAGGTCAGCAACGTCCGCCGCTACGGCACCGCCGGCCTCAACCGGATCTGGGACCAATTCCGCCCCGGCGACCCAGCCCTCGAACTCCCGCTCTACGGGGGCCGCATCGACCCCGCCACCTGGCACCCCGCCTGCCCCACCCAGGAGCCCCCACGATGAACAGCGACACGACTGCGAACACCATGAGACTGAAGGGCGACCTGAGCCTGCTCTCAGTCGTCCTCTTCGGCCTGGCCTACATCTCCCCGGGCATCGTCGTCACGGTCTTCGGCGTGGTCGCCGCCACCAGCGGCGGCGTGGCCCCGACCGCGTTCGCCGTCGCCACCCTCGCGATGCTGCTCACCGGGCTGAGCTACGCGAAGATGGCGCGCGCCGTGCCCGGCGCGGGATCGGTCTACACCTACGCCCGCAAGATGCTCGACAGCCGCATCGGTTTCCTCTCCGGCTGGGCGATGCTGCTCGACTACTTCTTCATCCCGATGGTCGGATGGCTGATCACGGCGATCTACTTCCACGCCCAGTTCCCCGAGATCCCCAAGTGGGCCTGGCTGATCGTCTCGGTGGGCATCACCACCGCCATCAACGTCTTCGGCATGAAGCTCGCGGACCGCGTCAACAAGGTCCTGATGTTCATCGCCCTCGGGTCGCTGGTCCTCTTCGCCACCCTGTGCGTCGTCTTCCTCGGCAAGCACGGCTCCTCCGCCCCCGCCACGGACGCCCTGTGGAACTCCGGCACCTCGGTCGGAGCGGTCACCGCGGCCGCCGCCATCGCCGCATACTCCTTCCTCGGCTTCGACGCCGTCTCCACGCTCGGCGAGGAGGCCAGGGGCGGGGCGAGGACGATCGGCCGCGGCATCATCGGCTGCGTCATCGCGGCCGGAGCGATCTTCATCGTGCTGTCCTTCGTGATGCAACTGGTCCACCCCGGCGCGAAGTTCGCCGACGTCGACGCGGCCGCCTACCACCTGAAGATCCAGGTCGGCGGCCAGGCCTACGCCAAGACCATCAACTTCGTCACCATCGCCGGATCCATCGCCTCCTGTATCGCCCTGCAAGCCTCCGCCGCCCGTCTCATGTACGTCATGGGACGCGACGGCGCACTGCCCAAGGCCGTCTTCGGCAAACTGTCAGGGAAGACCGGCACGCCCGTCCTGAACCTGCTGCTGACCGCGGCCGCCGGTGTCATCGCCATCAACCTCGACCTGACCACCGCCACCTCGTTCATCAACTTCGGCGCCTTCCTCGGCTTCGCCCTGGTGAACGTCTGCGTGATCGCCCACCTGATCCGAGAGCGCCGACACGGCCGCACCCACAGCCTCTTCTCGTACCTGGTGATGCCGGCCATCGGCGCCGTCGTCTCCCTCTACCTGCTCACGAAGCTCGGTCACGTCGCACTCCAGATCGGCGGCGTGTGGCTGGCGATCGGCATCGTCTACCTGGCCGTCCTGACCAAGGGCTTCCGCCGGCCCGCACCGGAGATGACCTTCGACGACGACACCGCGGCCACGGCAGAGTCATCGTGGAGCTCCTCTCCCCGGGCGGGGAGCCGAGGCTGATCCGACCTGGCAACCGCCAGGGCCATTCGCAGCTCATCACCCAGTCCCTGTCTGACGCCACCGACGGACCGGAGGCACCCGGGGGCTGGGACAGCGACAACAACCTCGCCACCGCCCTCGGCCCTTCGTCGTACGGCAGGGCGCGCTAGTGCCGCATCAAGCAACGTTCGCCCCGTTGTGACATCCCGTCCGGTTGTCGTGCCGGACGGGATGTGCCGCCAGAATGATCACGTGGCTGAG
>NZ_JBFAJO010000055.1:0-64528 GCF_040655255.1 Kitasatospora sp. NPDC050463 | reverse complement strand
AGCGCCTGGGCGGACGAGGCTCTGCGGGCCCACCGCGTCAACGCAGCCCGCTCCTCGTCGGACAGCAACAACGGCTTCAATGCGGGACCCCGACGACGCACCGGGAGATCAGAGGAAGAGCTCACACGCAACTAACGACAGATCTCCGGCGCAGGACACTAGCAGATCCGCGGCAGTTGCTCACCCATCGGCAGGTCGACCACCCGGGTGCCGCCGAGCGCCGTACGGGCGACCACCATGCCGGGGTGCTCCGGCACGCACTCGCCGATCACCGCCGCTCCCGCGCCCAAGGGGTGCGCCCGCATCGCGGCGAGCACCGCCTCCGCGTGCTCACGCGGCACGAAGGCGACCAGCTTGCCCTCGTTGGCGACGTACATCGGGTCCAGGCCGAGCACCGCGCACGCGTTGGCGACCTGCGGCGGCACCGGAACGGCACGCTCACTCATCACCACACCCACGCCGGCCGCCGCCGCGATCTCGTTGAGCGCCGCGGCCAGCCCGCCCCGGGTGGGATCGCGCAGCACGTGCAGATCCGGGGTGACCGCGAGCATGGCGTCGACCAGACCGCCGAGCGCGGCGCAGTCGCTCTCGATCTCCACGCCGAACTCCAGGCCCTCGCGCACGCTCATGATCGCGACGCCGTGCAGCCCGATCTCCCCGCTGACGATCACCACGTCACCCGGAACGGCCCGCTGCGGCCTGATGTCCACCCCGGCCGGGACGAGCCCGATGCCGGCGGTGTTGAGGTAGACACCGTCGCCGTGACCGGCCTCGACCACCTTGGTGTCACCGGTGGCGACCTCCACACCGGCCGCCCGCGCGGCGGCGCCGAGCGCCCGGGCGACCCGGTCCAGGACGGCCGTCTCCACGCCCTCCTCCAGGATGAACCCGCAGGACAGGTAGGCCGCCCGGGCCCCGCTCATGGCGAGGTCGTTGACCGTCCCGTTGACGGCGAGGTCGCCGATGCTGCCGCCGGGGAAGAAGAGCGGCCGCACGACGTAGGAGTCGGTGGAGAAGGCGAGTCTGGCCCCGCCGAGCTCCAGGACGGCGGAGTCGCCGAGCCCGGCGAGCACCCGGCCGCCGAACGCCGGGGCGAAGATGTTCTCCACCAGCTCGGCCGACATGGCCCCGCCTCCACCGTGCCCCATCACCACCCGGGGGTGGTCGCGCAGCGGCAGCGGGCAGCTCCATCCGGAGAGGTCCGGCGCGGTGGACGGCACACCGACCGGCGCGGTCAGGATCTCGGCCTCAGCCAACGGGGCTCGCCTCCCGGGGTACGGCCGGCGTGCTCAGCCGGCGGTAGAGGTAGTACGCGGCGCAGGCCCCCTCGCTGGACACCATGGTGGCGCCGAGCGGGGTGCGCGGAGTGCAGGTGGTGCCGAAGGCCTCGCACTGGTCCGGCTTGAGCAGGCCCTGCAGGACCTCCCCGCTGCGGCACTGCGCGGACTCGCGGGTGGTGATCCCGGCCACGTCGAAGCGGCGCTCGGCGTTCTGGTCCTGGTAGCGCGAGGACAGCCGCCAACCGCTCTGCGGGATCACGCCGATGCCGCGCCAGGCCCGGTCGGTCACCTCGAAGACGTCCTCCAGCATGGCGCGCGCCGCCGGATTGCCCTCCGGGCGGACGGCCCGGGCGTAGGCGTTCTCGACGGTGTGCTCGCCGCGCTCCAACTGCCGTACGGTGCGCCGGATCCCCTCCAGGATGTCCAGCGGCTCGAACCCGGTGACCACGATCGGCACCCGATGGCGCTCGGCCAGCGCCGGGTACTCGCCGGTGCCCATCACGCTGCACACGTGCCCGGCGGCCAGGAAGCCCTGCACCCGGCACTGCGGCGAGGTCATGATGGCCTCGATGGCCGGGGGCACCCGCACGTGCGAGACGAGCATGCTGAAGTTTCGGACGCCCTGCTTCCTGGCCTGGTGGACGGCCATGGCGTTCGGCGGGGCGGT
Source organism: Kitasatospora sp. NPDC050463 (assembly GCF_040655255.1). NCBI lineage: Bacteria > Bacillati > Actinomycetota > Actinomycetes > Kitasatosporales > Streptomycetaceae > Kitasatospora > Kitasatospora sp. NPDC050463. Next base: position 62,581 of record NZ_JBFAJO010000055.1, on the reverse strand, counting down.
GGTCTCGAAGCCGATGCCGAAGAAGACGACCTCGCGGTCCGGGTTCTCCCGGGCGATCCTCAGGGCGTCGAGCGGCGAGTACACCACCCGGACGTCACCGCCCTCGCCGCGGACCCGGAACAGGTCGCGGTCGGTGCCCGGCACCCGCAGCATGTCGCCGAACGAGCAGAAGATCACCTCGGGCCGGGCGGCGATCGCCAGCGCCCGGTCGATCACCTCCAGCGGGGTCACACAGACCGGACAGCCCGGCCCGTGGATCAACTCGACCTCATCCGGCAGGAGTTGATCGATCCCCTGCCGGATGATGGTGTGCGTCTGCCCGCCGCACACCTCCATCAGCGCCCACGGCCTGGTGACCGTCGCCCTGATGTCGGCGAGCAGGCCGGCCGCCAGTTCCGGGTTCTGGAAGTCCTCCAGGTACTTCACCGCTGCTCCTCCCTCACGGCCGCTGCCGCGGCTTCCCACGGATCGCCGAACTCCTCCTGCAGCAGGCCGATCTCGGCGAAGAGCTCCAGCGTCCGGCGGGCCGACTCCTCGTCGAGGCGCTGCAAGGCGAACCCGACGTGCACGATGGCGTACTCACCCACCTTCAGGTCCGGGAGGTACTCCAGGCACACGTCCTTGACGACTCCGCCGAAGTCGACGACCGCCATCCTGGTGCCGTCGCGTTCCGCGATCTCCACCACTCTTCCGGGCACCGCCAGACACATCCGGGCTCTCTCCTCTCAGGTGGCGGCCGGGCCGGCGGCCCGGGCGGCCACCATCAGCTGCCCGAGCGCCAGTCCTCCGTCGTTGGGCGGCACCCGGCGGTGCCGCAGCACGGTGAAGCCGTCCGCCCGCAGACCGGCCGCGCAGGCCGAGGACAGCAGCGCGTTGGCGAAGACCCCGCCGGTCAGCGCGACCGTGCCGGTCCCGTACTCCGCCCGGGCGGCTGCGCAGATCCGGCGGACCAGTCCGGCCACCGCGTCGTGGAAGCGCGCCGCGATCCGGCCGGCCGGGGCGCCGGCGGCCAGGTCGGCCACCACCGCGGCGAGTACCGGCGCCGGGTCGGCGACCAGCGTCCCGTCCACCGGCCGCAGGTCGAACGCGTACCCCTGGGCCGGGCCGTGCGCCAGCGCCGCGCCCTCCAGCTCGATCGCCGCCTGCGCCTCGTACTCGGCCAGCTGGCAGACCCCGGCGAGAGCGGACACCGCGTCGAACAGCCGCCCCATGCTGGAGGTCGGCAGGCAGTTCAGCGAGCGCTCCAACTGCCGCTCCAGCACCAGCTGTTCGTCACCCGGGCAGGCCAGGACCGGCGGCAGCTCGGCCGCCCACGGGAGCCCTGCCGCGCGCAGATGGGCGAGCGCCATCCGGTACGGGCGGGCCACCGCCGCGTCTCCGCCCGGCAGCGGCACGTACGCGAGGTGGGCGAGCCGGCGGTAGCCGTCGTAGTCGGCCAGCAGCACCTCGCCGCCCCAGACCGCGCCGTCCTCCCCGAACCCGGTGCCGTCGAACGCGACCCCCAGGACGGGTCGGCCGCCGTCGAGGCCGTGCTCGGCCATCACCGAGGCGACGTGCGCGTGGTGGTGCTGCACCGACCGCACCTCCCGCCCCCGGGCGGTGCTCCGGGCGTGCCGGACGGACCGGTAGCCGGGGTGGCGGTCCACGGCCAGCAGGTCGGGGCGGATCCCGGTGACGGCGCCCAGGTGCGCCACCGCCCGGTCGAAGGCGTCGAGGGTGGCGAGGTCGTCCATGTCCCCGATGTGGCCGGACAGCCAGGCGTAGCCGTCCTGCGCCAGCGCGAAGGTGTTCTTGAGGTCGCCGCCCACGGCCAGCACCGGCCGGACCGGCGCCGGGAGCGGCAGTGGCAGCGGCACATGGCCGCGGGAGCGCCGGATCGGCAGCTGCTCACCGTCCACCACCCGCACCACCGAGTCCTCGCACGGGACGTGGATGGGCCGGTCGTGCGTGAGCCAGGCGTCGACCAGCGGCGCGAGCCGGGCGAACGCGTCCCGGTCCTCCGTCACGACCGGCTCGCCGGACAGGTTGGCGCTGGTCATCACGAGCAGTCCGGGGCCGGGCGGGGCGATCAGCAGCTGGTGCAACGGGGTGTAGGGCAGCATCACTCCGAGATCCGGACTGCGGGGCGCCACCGCCTCCAGTGCCGCCGGCCACGGCCCGCGGCGGCGCAGCAGGACGATCGGCCGCACCGGCCCGGTGAGCAGTTCCTCCTCGACCCGGTCCGGGCGGACCAGCGGGGCGAGCTCGCCGAGGTCCCGTGCCATCAGGGCGAACGGCTTGGCACCGCGCCGCTTGCGCCGTCGCAGCCGGGTCACGCTCGCCTCGTTGAGCGCGTCGCAGGCCAGGTGGTAGCCGCCGATGCCCTTGACCGCCAGGATCGCTCCGCCGGCGAGCAGCCGCCGGGCCTCGGTGAGCGCGGCCTCGCCGTCGAGTGTCGCCAGCCCCTGCACGACCAGGGCGAGCCCGGGACCGCACGCGTGGCAGCAGACCGGCTGGGCGTGGAAGCGGCGGTCGGCCGGGTCGGTGTACTCGCGCTCGCAGTCCGGGCACATCGGGAACCCGGCCATCGTGGTGTTGGCCCGGTCGTAGGGCAGACCGGTCACGATGGTGTGGCGGGGTCCGCAGTTGGTGCAGCTGATGAACGGGTGCCGGTAGCGGCGGTCGCCGGGGTCGGCGAGTTCGGCGAGGCAGTCCGCGCAGGTCGCGGTGTCGGGCGGGATCAGGGTGCGGCGCGGGCCGCCGGCCCGGGAGGGCGTGATGGCGAACCCGGTCGCGCCGGTGAGGGCCAGTGCCTCGTGCTCCACCGAGGCGACCTGTGCCAGCGGCGGCGCGTCGGTCGCGATCCGGCGGCAGAACGCGTCCACCGACTCCGGCCGGCCCTCGACCTCGGCCAGCACGCCGTCCCCGGTGTTGGTGACGGTGCCGGCCAGGCCGAGTTCGGCGGCGAGCGTGAAGACGAACGGTCGGAACCCGACCCCCTGGACGAGTCCGCGCACCGCGACCCTGCGCCGCTCGGCCCCGGCCGTCGGCCGACCGGCCGTCACGACCGTTCCGCCACCGGGCCGTGCGGATGCGCGTGCGCGCCGTCGTGCCCGTGCCCGTGGCCTGGCCCATGCCCGTGGGTGTGGCCGTCGTCCTGGCCGTGGGTGTGCCCGTGCCCCGGTGTGCCCGCCATGACCGGCCGATGCGGTTCGGCGCCGTCCAGTACCGCGAGCGCCCGGTCCAGCAGCACCCCCGCCCCCTGCCCGGTCCGGACGGAGGTGAACAGCACCTCCACCCCCGGGTTGACCCGCGCGACGCTCGCCAGGAACGCGGCCTCGTCGAACTCCGCCGCCACCGCGAGGTCCGCCTTCGTCACCAGCACCAGGTTGGCCAGTCCGAAGGCCGTCGGGTACTTGAGCGGCTTGTCCTCCCCCTCGGTGACGGACGCGAGGACCACCCGCAGCGACTCGCCGAGGTCGTACGAGGCCGGGCAGACCAGGTTGCCGACGTTCTCGACGAAGAGCAACCGGGTGTCCTGCGGCAGCCAGCCCGCCAGGTGCTCGCGGAGCATCGCCGTCTCCAGATGGCACAGCCCGTCGGTGAGCACCTGCTTCACCGGAGCGCCCGAACGGGCCAGCCGCACCGCGTCGTTCTCGGTCGCGAGGTCGGCGGTGAGCGCCGCCACCGGCACCCCGCGCGCCCGGGCCAGCCCGAGCTCGGCCTCCAGCAACGCCGTCTTCCCGCTGCCGGGGCTGGACAGCAGGTTCACCACGACGGTTCCGCGCGCGGCGAGTTCGGCGCGCAGCTCCCGGGCGCCGTCGTCGTTGCGGGCGAGGACAGCCTGGCGGAGTTCCACCGTGCGACACATCGGTTTCAGCCTTCCTGGTCGGCCAGGGCGCCCGCGGGACGCTCGGCCCACTGGACGCCGAGGATCTGCAACTCCCGGCCCGCGAGCAGTTCGACCCGGCCCCCGGCACACTGCGGACACCCCAGGTCGGGCGGCATACCGACGGCCCACTCGACGCCGCACGGCGTGCACCTCGCCCGCGCCGGCACCGCCTCGGTCTCCAGCACCGCGCCCTCCAACCGCGTCCCGGCGCAGGCGAGTTCGAAGCAGAATTCCAGCGCGGAGGGCACCACTCCGGCGAGTTCGCCGACCTGCAGGCGCACCTTCTCCACCGCGACCGCCCCATGCTCCCGGGCCGCCGCCTCCACCTGCTCGACGACGGCAGTCGCGATCGACATCTCGTGCATCGGCCCACTCCCCTCGCCGGAGGCAACAGGCTTCATTACAGGGCGCGGTGGCGACATCGGCTCGCAGCCGCGCCGCCACCGCGCCCGGAGTACACCGTTCGCCGCAACCCGGTCCTCACATCCGCAGGATCCGCAGGTAGCGCTTCAGGTCGGGCAGGCTCTGCCAGACCAGGGTCACGGCCGCGGCCACGACGGCCGCACCCAGCAGGTTCTTCAGCATGGTGACGCCTCTCTCTGCGCCTGCGCGTCCGCTCCGACGATCCGCAGGATCACTCCGACCGCCTCCTCGACGGCGGCGGCCACCGGGGCACTCAGTCCGATGCCCTCCTCCAGCGACTCCGGCTCGCACCCGACCACCAGCACCCGTCCGGGCGGGGATCCGCCCGTCCCGGCGGCCAGCGTGCCGAGCAGCGCGAGCACGGCGTCGGGACCCATCCGGTGCCCGTCCAGTACGGGCGCCTCCACCGGGCCGGCGTCCGCCTCGATCAGGTACACCGTGCCCGGCTCGCCGCCGCGCGCGGTGGCGTCGACGAGCACGAGCGTGCGGTAGCCGTCCAGGAGCTGGTAGGCCAGGTGCACTCCGCGCACGCCCACGTCGACCAGCTCGACGTCCGGCGGCAGCGGGTGCCCGGCCAGCCGCCGGACCGTCTCCACGCCGAACCCGTCGTCGCCGAGGAAGATGTTGCCCACCCCGGCCACCAGCACCCGGCCCGTGCTCACGGTTCCTCCAGTGGGGTGACCTCGTCCGGCTGGAAGTAGCGGAACCGGCCCTGGGCCCGCCACAGGTCCGCTCCGGGGTCGTCCTCCACCGTCACCGCGAGGTGCACCGAGCCGTCGACGTCGTGCAGCACGGCCTCCACCACGGCGGTCCGGCCGTGCAGGAAGAGGTCCTGGGCATCGGTGCGCCGCCGGCCGGGCCGGAGCAGCACCCGGCTGCCGGCCCCGACCTCGCGGCCGTCGACCACCACCCGGTCCCGATCCGGGTCCACCTCGGGGTCGTTGCCCGGATCCCACCAGGGCTGGTCCGGGTCGTCGCCGGTGATCTCGCGCAGACCCCGGACGGCGCCGTGCAGCCGCTCCAGGACCTCCGGCGGCATCGAGTCGGCGAGGTCGATCACGGCGCCCGCCCGCTCGTCCGTGCCCCGGGCCTCCCGCTTCTCGCGCTCGGTCAGCGCCGCCGTGCGCAGCGCGAGGATCTCGTCGATCTCGGTGGCGTCGTAGAGCGCGCCGAGGCTCTCCGGGGCGACGAGCGGGTGGTCCTCCAGGATGATCGGCGAGGACAGCAGCACCTGGCCGCGCCCGGGTGGGCCGGCCAGCACGGGCCAGGTGTGCTCGTTGCGGCACTCGCCGACGGCGGCCTTCGCCCACTCGGGCGGGTCGGTCACCGAGAGGAAGGCGCCGCGGTCCAGGCCCAGCAGCAGGTGCGCCGAGACCAGCGCGCGCGGCAGCGCCGCATCCCGCCGGTCGCCCGGCCCGGGCGACCAGTCGGCGGTGTTCTCCACCACGACCGCCAGCCGGCGCACCTCGTACGGCCCCGGGACGTCCCGGGCGGTCAGCTTCAGGAGGCCGGCCACCTGCTCGCGCCGGCGCAGCAGCCGGCCGACCGGCACGCCGCCCTCGCGGAGTAGTTCCATCTCCTCGCAGGCCGGCAGGGCGAACTCCCGGACGACCTCGTCACCGGCCAACTCATCGACGGGGACGACGAGTTCGATCCGCTCCTCGACTCCCTCGTCCCACGGGACGAGTACCCGGTCGGCGAGCTCCAGCTCGTCGACCGGCTCGAAGCCGCCGGCCGCGGTGGCGCGGTGGACGGTCCGCCGCTGCGCCCGGAGGAACCGCAGCTCCACCGCGAGCCGGTCGCCGGGGCGCGGCTCCATCAGGCACTCGGTGCGCTGGTGGGAGTGCTCGCCGCTGTCCCGGCCGTAGCCGGGCGGGACGAGTACGCCGAACTGCCAGCGCAGCCGGTTCTTGGCCGCCGACGCGCGGTACGGGTAGAGCACGTAGCCCTCGAAGAGCACGGCGTCGGCGATCTGCCGGGCCTGGGCGAACCGGCCCTCGGTCTCGGCCGTGAAGGCGTTCACCGGGCCACCTCCTCGGTCCGGGCGGCGTCGAGCAGCTCGCGCACGGTCGCCTCCCAGGACGGCAGGGCCCGCCGTGAGCGGTAGGCGAGCAGCTCCGCCATCAGTTCGGCGGGCAGCCGCAGCCAGCCGCAGCCGGGGAAGTGCTGCTCGATCATCTCCCGCCACACCTGTACGGGCATCCGCAGCGTCGCCTCCCGGTCCCACGGCACCGGGCTCACCTGGAAGCCGCCGGGGCCGGTGAACGCGGTGCCCGAGAACAGCAGCAGCAGGGGGACGTCGCCGCCGTCCAGCGCCGCGAGGTAGCGGGCCGACGCCACGTCCATGTCGTAGGTGCACGGCACGACCAGGTCCACCTCGGTCTCGCCGGTGAAGCCGGGCACCATCAGCGGGACGAGGGCGAACTGCACCGGGTGCAGCGTGCCGCCCCAGCGGGAGCGCTCGCCGAAGAGGTCGGCCAGCCGCTCGCCCTCCGCCTCGCCGTAGGAACGCCGCGCGGGCTCGATCCGCAGCTGGCAGCGGAGCGCGAGGGCGTGCACCCGGGTACCGGCGGGGGCGGTGATGCGCAGCCGCAGGACCAGCGTCGGCCCGGCCGCGTGGGGGTCGGGCCGCACCCCGGTACAGGCGAAGGAGAGGGCCGTCACGAGACCTCCTCCGGTCGTGGCGCGCGGGCCCGCCCGGCCACCCGCGCGAAGAACGCGTCGAGTTCGGCCCGGGCCTCGGCCCCGCCGTCGAACCCCTTCCAGCACCGCCGCAGCCGGCCCACCAGCTCGTAGCAGACGTCGATCGGCACCAGGAAGCACCGGACCGGACTCGCGGCCGGGTGCCGGAGCAGCAACGCCTCGACGTCGGGCTCCAGTTCGGCGGCGAGCCGGCTGCCGCCGAGCGCGGCCTGCCACTGCGCCTCGTCGGGCTCGCTCTCGGTCGCGCCGCCCGGGCCGGGGTAGAGCAGCACCAGCCGGTCCTGCCGGGCGTTGCGGAACAGGAAGGCCGTCTCGACCGGGATCCCGAGCGCCGCCCACTGCTCCTCGCCGAAGCGGTGGTCCGGCTCGGCGAGGTAGCGGTCGGGCACGCCCCGGTAGCGGCCGCCGGCCGCGCCGGGCTGGTGGAACAGCAGCCCGCAGGCCGTGCACACGCAGGTGAGGGACTGCTCCTCGGTGTCCACCAGGTGCCGGTGTTCCTGCGGGACCTGCTGGCCGCAGAACGTGCAGCGCTCCGGCTGCGGGGGCGCGGGCTCGCGCAGCCGGCGCAGCAGTGCGGCGCCGGGGCGGGACAGCCGACGGGCGCTCATCGCGCCTGCGCCGAGGCCGGCGGACGGGTGCCGATCTGTAGCAGCTGCGGCGCGCGCTCCAGCTCCACGGCCGTCACCTCGGGGGCGTGGCAGGCCAGCGCGGCCTCGATGTCCTGCTCGCTGCAGCCGCACCCGCTCCTGGTCCGGCGCAGCCGCAGGCCGCCCGTCCCGGGATCGAAGCCGAGCTGCTCGACCGGCTCGGGCAGCGAGGCGAGCGCGCGGGCGATCCGTGTGGTGACGTCCTCGGGGTGGAGGTCGTGCAGGACCAGCAGCCCGGCCACCGCCGGGTCGTCCAGCAGCCGCCCCAGCGCCTGCGGCGGCAGGGCCCCGACGAGCCGGGCGAGCCCGTCCCCGTAGAAGGCCATCAGCTCGCGGACGAGCTGCTCGCCCGCCCCCTGCTCCGCGCTGCCGGCCAGGTGGTCCAGCGCCTCCTGGATCCGCAGCCCGGTCTCCTCCGCCGTCATGCGGTGAGCCCGCTCAGGCCCGTGGGCACGTGCATCTTCTGCACGGTCCGGCCGCCGCCCACGTACATGTGGACGCCGCAGGGCAGACAGGGGTCGAAGCTGCGCACGGCCCGCATGATGTCGATGCCCTTGAAGTTCTCCGGCGAGTTCTCCTCGAAGATCGGCGTGTTCTGCACCGCGTCCTCGTAGGGGCCGGGCGTGCCGAAGCTGTCGCGGACGCTCGCGTTCCACGGCGTCGGCGGGTACGGGTGGTAGTTGGCGATCTTGCCGTCCCGGATCACCATGTGGTGCGACAGGACGCCCCGCACGGCCTCGGTGAAGCCGCACCCGATGGACTCGTCCGGCACTTCGAACCGCTCCCAGGTCTGGCTGCGCCCGGCGCGGACCTCGGCGAGGGCCTTCTCCGCGAAGTGCAGGGCGGCCGCGGCCGCGTACGCCTGGAAGTACGTCCGGGCGCGGTTGCGCTCGATGGCGTTGCTCCACCGGGGGATCTTCCACTCGAAGGTGGTCTCCGGCTTGGTCATCGAGCGCGGCAGGTTGATCTGCACGCTGTGGCCGGTGGCCTTGATGTAGCCGATGTCGACCAGGCCCGAGAGCGCGGTGGACCAGAGGCGGGCGATCGGGCCGCCGCCGGTGTCGAGCGCGAGGTGGTCCTTGCCGTCGAACCAGCGCGGGGACATCACCCAGCTGTACTTGTCGTCGAAGTCGCGCTTCTGCGGGGCGGGGACGGTGTGCTGGTTCCAGGGGTGCCTGGGGTCGACCGGGTTGCCCAGCGGGTCGTGGGTGACGAACAGCTCCTTGCCCTCCCAGTCCTCGTAGTAGGAGCTGCCGAGCAGGATGCGGATGCCGAGGTTGATCTCGGTCAGGTCGTTGGTGACCAGCTTGCCGTCGACGACCACGCCCGGGGTGACGAACATCTTCCGACCCCAGTCGGTCATGTTCCGGTACGTGAAGTCGCAGTGGTCCGGGTCGTTGAGGCTCCCCCAGCAGCCGAGCAGGATGCGCCGCCGGCCGACCTCCTCGTAGCCGGGCAGCGCCTCGTAGAAGAAGTCGAAGAGGTCGTCGTGCAGTGGCACGACCTTCTTCATGAACTCCACGTACCGCATCAGCCGGCTCAGGTAGTCGGTGAACAGCTGGACCGTCGCCACCGTGCCGACGCCGCCCGGGTAGAGCGTGGAGGGGTGCACGTGGCGACCCTCCATCAGGCAGAACATCTCCCGGGTGTAGCGGCTGACCTGGAGCGCCTCGCGGTAGAACTCGCCCTCGATCGGGTTGAGCGAGCGCATGATGTCGGCGATCGTCCGGTACCCGTGGTCACCGGCGTGCGGGGCCGCGGTGCGCTCGGCCAGCTCCAGGACGCCGGGGTTGGTCTCGCGGACCATCTTCTCGCAGTAGTCCACCCCGACCAGGTTCTCCTGGAAGATGTTGTGGTCGAACATGTACTCGGCGGCCTCGCCGAGGTTGATGATCCACTCACCGAGGTGCGGGGGCTTCACCCCGTACGCCATGTTCTGCGCGTAGACGGAACAGGTGGCGTGGTTGTCGCCGCAGATGCCGCAGATGCGGCTGGTGATGAAGTGCGCGTCGCGCGGGTCCTTGCCCCGCATGAAGACGCTGTAGCCGCGGAAGACCGAGGAGGTGCTGTAGCACTCCGCGACCTTCTTCTGCTTGAAGTCGATCTTCGTGTGGATACCGAGGCTGCCCACGATCCGGGTGATCGGGTCCCAGGACATCTCCACCAGGCCGTTGCCGTCGCCGGCTGCCTTCGTCGTCGGTGCCATCGTGTCTGTCGTGCCCTTCTGGAAGCGGGGAGGGTCAGCGGCGGAGCGGGCCGCCGCACCGGGGTGCGGCGGCCCGCCGGGTCACCGCGGTGGGCGGTAGCCGGTCGTCAGCCTGCGCCCCGGGTGGCGCCACTTGGGTTCCTTGTCGACGGTCTTCATGGTGATCGAGCGCAGTCGCCGGATCACCGCGCCGTACGCGGAGCTCGCGCTGGTCGAGACGCGGGAGCCGGGCGGCGGGTCCATGAAGGGCATGAACTTGTCGGGGAAGCCGGGCATCGTGCAGGCGATGCAGATGCCGCCGACGTTGGGACAGCCGCCGATGCCGTTGATCCAGCCGCGCTTGGTGACGTTGCACTTCACGACCGGGCCCCAACAGCCCAGCCGCACCAGGCATTCCGGTGTGCCGTAGTCGGTGGCGAACTGGCCCTGTTCGTAGTAGCCGCCGCGGTCACAGCCCTCGTGCACGGTGGCGCCGAAGAGCCAGGTCGGGCGCAGCTTGTCGTCCAGCGGGATCATCGGCGCGGAGCCGGCCAGCTGGTAGAGCAGGTAGGTCAGCGTCTCGGAGAAGTTGTCGGGCTGGATGGGGCAGCCCGGCACGCAGACGATGGGCAGGCCGGCCTTGGACTTCCAGTCCCAGCCCAGGTAGTCGGGCACGCCCATGGCACCGGTCGGGTTGCCGGCCATGGCGTGGATGCCGCCGTAGGTGGCGCAGGTACCGATGGCGACGACCGCCGTGGCCTTGGGTGCGAGCCGGTCCAGCCACTCACTGGTGGTGATCGGCTGACCGGTCCGCGGATCGTCGCCGAAGCCGCACCAGTAGCCCTCCTCCTTGATGCTCTCGTTCGGGATGGATCCTTCGACCACCAGGACGAACGGGTCGAGTTCACCGCGGTCCGCCTTGAAGAACCACTCCACGAAGTTGTCGGCGCCCTGCACCGGCCCGCACTCGAAGTCGATCAGCGGCCAGTGGACGGCGATCTTCGGCAGGCCCGGCAGTGCGCCGGTGACGATCTCCTCGATGCTCGGCTGCATGGCCGCGGTCAGGGAGACCGAGTCACCGTCGCAGCTCAGGCCCGCGTTGATCCAGAGAATGTGCACCACATCGGTGTCGGTGGCGCTCGTTGTTGCAGCACCCATGAGGATGCCTCCTCGGAACTGGGAGCCGGACAGAACGGCTCAAACCAGTCATAGCAGCGCCTCCCGCCGCCCGCCGGTCCACAGGGCCGGGGGAGCACTCGGACGGAGCGCAAGCCGGGGCGGCCGTTCGGACCACCCGGGCGGGGCTCGCGGCCTACCGCCGCGGAGCCGGTGCGGGCGCCGGCCGCTTGCGGACGAAGGCGGCCCGGAGCGCGTGGTAGGGCGCGTCCGGGGTGAAGAACTGGCGCCGCATCACGGCCAGCTCCTCCCGGCGGTACGCGGCGAGCGGCTTCACCAGCTCGTCCGCCTCACGGGCCGCCTTCTTGGCGGCGATCCGGCCCTGGGCGGTCGGCGAGGCGGCGAGCAGCCCGGCCAGCCGGCCCGCCTCCCGCCCGAAGTCCTGCGGGGCGCACGGCAGCACCCGGTCGACCAGCCGGCCCCGCAGCGCGGCCGCCGAGCTGACCGGGAGCGCCTGGGCGGTGAGCCGGCCGGCCTCGGCGGCCCCCACCCGCCGGGGCAGGGTGTAGGTCCAGTACTCCGACCCGTGCAGACCCATCAGGCGGTAGTGCGGATTGAGCACCACGCCCTGGCGGCACCACACCTCGTCGGCGGCCAGCGCGAGCATCACCCCGCCGGCGGCGGCGTTCCCCCCGAGGGCCGCGACCACCAGCCGGTCGGTGGTGGTGAGGACCGCCTCGACCAGGTCGTCGATGGCGTTGATGTTCGCCCAGGACTCCGCCGCCGGGTCGGGCGCGGCCTCGATGACGTTCAGGTGGATCCCGTTGGAGAAGAAGTCACGGCCACCGCCCAGCACCAGGACGGAGGTCGGCCGGGCCAGTGCGAAGCGGTAGGCGTCGAGCAGGCGGCGGCAGTGCCCGGTGCTCATCGCGCCGCCGGGGAAGGAGAAGCGGAGCAGACCGACCGGGCCGTCCTCCCGGTAGCTGATGTCCGACCAGACCTGGTCCTCCGGCGCCGGCATCAGCGGCGCGGGCACTTCGGGCAGGGCCGGCAGTGCGTCGCCGAGCGCGGTGACGGCCGGCAGTTTGAAGGTGGCGGGGCCGCCCGGGTGACGGCGGCGGCGCAGTTCGGGAATCCACACCGCGCCGTCGACCGTCGCCCGGCAGACCGCTCCCGCCCGGGTCGCCAGCAGCTCGCCGGGGCGCCCGCCGAGGACGTGCTCGCGATGGCCGCCGTGCAGGTACCACTCGGCGCCGAGCAGGTCGTCGAGGACCCCGGGCTGGGAGTCCGCCGCCCGGAGCTTGCGCAGCACGGTGTCGGTGGCGTCCCCGGCCCAGTCGATCCGGCGGGTCTCCTGACGCAGGTAGGGCCTGGTGTGGTCGGGCACCCGCCAGTCGGGGCCGCTCTGCGGACGCGGGGTGAAGGCGCCCGAGGCGAACCGCTCCACGGCCCGCAGCACCGCCCCGACCGCGGCGTCGGAGACCTCGTTGCGGTACAGGTCGCTCTTGCCGACGGGCGGCAGCCGGCAGGCGGCCGTGGCCCAGACGGCGCCGGCGTCCATCACCTCGTCGGCCTGGAGCACCGTCACGCCCCAGTCGACCGCTCCTTCGTGGATCGCCCAGTCGAGGGAGGAGGGCCCGCGGTCCCCCGGCGGGCCGGGATGCACGATCAGGCACGGCAGCGCCGACCAGACGTCGCGAGGGAGCGCCGTCCGCAGCATCGGTGCGACCACCAGCTCCGGGGCCGACCCGGCGATCGCCCCGCGCAGCGCGTCGTCGTCACCGGCCGGATGGACCTCGACCACGTGACGACGGTCCCGCAACTCGGCGTGGACCCGCTGGGTGAGGCTGTTGAACGCGCTCGCGACGAGCAGGATCCGCATGGCCGCCTCCGGCTGTGTGGGCACCCGTGAACCCGCCGATCATCCGCCCCGGTCCGGTGCCGCCCACCTCGCCGCGCCGCCCGTTCACCCGGCCGGACGGGCCGTCACCGCACATGCCGAAGGGATGCGCCCGGACGGCCGCGCGCGAATCCGGGCCGAACGGCGCACGATTGCATGACTGAAGCCCGGTCGGAGCGGGCATACCGTCAGTAGCCCGCCGAAGGGCCCCGGTTGAAGCTCCCCCACGAGCACAACCGAGGTCCCTCACCGGCGGCCGGGCCTGGACGTGACTCCCCCCACGGAGCAGCGGCCAGGCCCGCATGCTGTGCAACCAGCGACACGCAGCGTACATGCCATATCCACGTACCGCTACCGCGCGGACATCCGAGGCTCGGCCGACGGGCCACAGGGCCCGGCCCCGGCTCCACGGGCGGCCGGGCGCCGGCCCGGTGGGCAGGCTCCGCGCACGGCCAGGAGCCGGCCCGGTGGGCAGGCTCCGCCCGCAGTCAGGAAGCCGGCGCCCCGGGGATGCGGATTCCGGGGCACCGGCGGTTCGGGGCTCAGGCGACCTGCGGGCGCTCCACCGGGGCGTTCCAGTCGGGGACGGTCGCGCCCGGCGCGGTGAAGGTGGCGAAGTCCGTGGTGGCGGTGAACGGCTTCTGCTGGTAGAGATCGCGGGCGTAGGCCCACAGGTGGGGGTACGCCGCGAGGCCGGGGGTGATGGTGCGGGCGTGGTTGGGCCCGACGTCGAAGCGGGCCAGCGTCACCCAGAGCCGCACGTCCGCCTCGGTCAGCCGGTCGCCGAGCAGGTAACGGCTGGTGGCCAACCGGGTGTCGAGCTCCGCGAAGGTCTCCAGCAGTGTGGCGCGGGCCGCCCGCGCGGCCTCCCCGGCGCCCGCCGCGGCGCCCGCACCGTGGTTGACGGCAGGGCCCAGCCGGGCGTCCAGCGCGTCGATCTCGGCCCGGAGGTCCTCCGGGTAGGCGTCGGCGCCGTTGCTCCACCGGCCGAACTGCGTCGCCAGATCGATGCCGATGGTCCGGAAGTCGTTGCTGACCACCTGCCCCGTCAGCCGGTCCCAGAGCGTCGGCACCGAGATGTGCCCGTCGAAACCGGGCTCCGTCCGCTCGTACGCTTCGCGCAGCAGGGTGAACCCGTTGACCGGGTCCGGCCCGTGGGTCTCCCGGAAGGCCCAGCCCCGGCCGTCACGCCCGCCGTCGACGTAGGAGACCGAGACGACGTCCTCCAGTCCGTTGAGCGCGCGCTGGATGGTGGTGCGCTGCGCCCAGGGGCAGAACCAGCCCGCGTAGATGTGGTAGCGACCGGGCTCGGCGAGGAAGCCGCTGCTGCCGTCGGCGGTGATCCGCCCGGTGAAGCGGTACAGCGGGCGGTCGTCACCCGGGGCCCTGGTGATCCGGTACTCGCCGTGGACGGCGGTGTCGGCGGGGCTGGCGTAGTTCACGTTCTGGCTCACATCGAACTCCTTGGAAGGGGTGGAACGGTGCGGTGGTTCGGTGCCGCTTCGGTGCGGTGGTCCTCGGGTGGGTCCGGGAGGGGCGGCGCTCACCCGTTCTGTTCTCCGCCTGGGACGCGCGGGGTGCTGGGGCATGCGAAGCCGTTCGTCGATCTTGATCTTCTCGGCGGCTGCGGCGGCGAGATGTGGGCGCGCGTGGCCGGGCACGTCCGGGCACGTCCGAGTACCGGGCCTCGGGCAGGTCCCGGGCAGGCCGGAGGCAGGAGGCCGGTACGGGCCACCGCGGGGCAGGGCTACCGGGCGCGCCGAGGCGACGGGTGGGTGCGGAGTCTTACGGGCGACAGAGCCCGGTCGGCGAGCCGACCCCGTCGATCCAACGGCGTCGCACGAGCCGGGCGCCACGCGCCCGGGTGCCGGTCACCGCGCAGTGGGCTCCGGATGACGGGCGGAACGCCGCGCGCGACGGCGACGGGTGTCCGAAGACCACCCGCATACCCCGCAGTCGGCGTGCGTGCATCGCCCGTCCGTTTCGCTTTCCGGCAGCCGTGAAGGTCCACAGTACCGCTCAACGGGCCCGGAACCAGGGGCAGTCCCGAATCGCGGGCGCCGGGCGGCGCGCACGCCGGCCGCCGCGGCTACTGCAGGATGTTGATCGCCCGGGCGATGACGAGGGTGCCCAGGGCGAGGGACATCGCCGCCTGCGTCATCATCAGCAGCTTGGCCCACACCTTGACCGCCGAGACGTCGGTGGGGCTGAAGGCCGTGGCCGTCCAGAAGGAGAGCGACAGGTAGTCGGCGAACCGCGGCACCCAGCCGGCCGGCGCGTGGTCCGCGTACTGCATCTCGGGGAACACGAACGCCGGCTTCTCGGACGGCCGGTGGGCGCGGGCGGCGGCGCCACCGCGGTCCAGGCTCCAGTACCAGAGCGCGAAGGCGACCACGTTCGTCACCCAGACCACGCCTCCGGTCGCCAGCAGCCCGGTGGCGTTGTCGGCGAACAGGCCGTTGTCGGTCAGGATGTCCGTCACCAGGTGGACACCCGCGAACAGGTTCGCCACCGTGATGAAGCCGACCAGGAGCTGGGTGACGACCCGGAGCCAGGCCTTCTGCCGGTCGATCCGGCCCGGATCGCCGACGATCAGGACGGCCAGCAGCGAGAACGTGGCGACCGGCAGCACCCACGCCGGATCGACCCGGTAGCGGCTCGGCAGCGTCACATGGAGCACCGCGACGACCGCGACCGCGAGTACCACCGGCCACCAGTGCTCTCCCCGCACGGCGGCCTGATCCGGCGTCGCCCGCGACGGATCCGTCGGGTCCGGGCTTGATGGCATGCCCCATTGTCACCTCGCCACCGGGATTGACGCCGACGGCTCACCAGCCGCACCGGCCCCGGCTGCGCGGATCGGCGCCCGGGCGGAGGAGCGGTCGGGGGACGGGCGGCCGTGTCGTCCGAAGCCTCAGGCCGATTCCAGGCGCTCGACGATCAGTTCGCAGAGCTCGTGGGTGCGCAGGGCGTCGTGGGCGTCGAGCGTCCTGCCGGTGCGGACGGCGTCGAGAAAGCTGAGGACGACCTGCTCGATGCCGCGCTGGCGGGCGACGGGGACCCAGTCGCCGCGGCGGCGGATGGTGGGCTGGCCGCGGTGGTCGATGACGTCGGCGAGGTTGTGGACCTCGCGCTTGGAGTCGCCGCCGGAGACCTGGAGGATCTCCTCCGTCGAGCCGGAGACCCGGTTCATGATGCCCAGCGCCGTGAAGCCCTCGCCGGCGAGGGTGAGGACGACGTGCTCGACCAGGCCGTCGCGCACCCGGGAGCGGACGTCCACGTGCTCGATCTCGCCGGGCACCAGGAAGCGGAGCACGTCCACCACGTGGATGAAGTCGTCGAAGACCATCGAGCGGGGTGCCTCGGGGAGGCCCTCGCGGTTCTTCTGCAGCACGATCAGGTCGCGCGGCCGCTCCTTCGCCTGCACGTAGCCGGGCGCGTGGCGGCGGTTGAAGCCCACCACCAGTGAGCGGCCCGTGCGGTCGGCGAGGTCGACCAGCCGGCGGGCGCCGTCCAGGGTGTAGTCGAGCGGCTTGTCGACGTAGACGTCGACGCCGGCCGTGAGCAGCTGCTCGACGATGGGGACGTGCTGGTCGGTGGCGGCGTGCACGAAGGCGGCCCGGATGCCGCTGCCGATCAGCGCGCCCAGGTCGGTGAAGCGGTGCTCGGGGGCGATCCGGTGGGCGTCACCGATCCGGTCGAGCTTGGCCCGGTCCCGGGTCATCAGCCGCAGGTCGAGGCCGGGCAGCGCGGTGAGGACCGGGAGGTAGGCCTTCCGGGCGATGTCGCCGAGCCCGATCACCCCGACCGGGAGCAGCGCGTCAGGGGCAGGGGTCAGGCTCATCGGGTGCTCCAGTGGTCCAGACAATCATCGGCCGCACCCCACCCTACTCGCCGTCCGCACACGGCCCGGTCTGCGCCGAAGCGGCCGGGCTCCCGGTCGGCGGCCGGGCGGGCGGCTCACCGCCCGGCCTGACGGTGGGTCCTGACGGTGGGTCCGCTCACTCGCCGTGGGGTCGCCGCCGGGACGAGGCGCGGATCTCCAGACGGGTCTCCACCAGCCTCCCGGTGGGCTCCGTCCCGTCGCTCTCCAGGGCCGCGACCAGGAGTTCCACCCCGGCCACCGCGACCCGGGCCGGCTGGAGGCTCAGCGTGCTGACCGGAGGGTCGGCGTGCTCGGCCGCGGCGTCCTCGCTGACGCACACCAGGAGCAGGTCCCCGGGAACCGTGCGGCCGTGCCGCCGGGCGGCGTCCAGGATCAGCGGCGGGCTCGCCTCGCTGGCCACCAGCAGGGCGTCGGGCGGTTCGGCCGCGCTCAGCGCCCGTTCGACCGCGGCGATGGCCGGGCCGTTGCCGGGCCCGCTGGAGAGCTCCTCGCGCGGTTCGGCGCCGTGCCCGGCGCACCAGGCCCGGTAGGAGTCGGTCAGCGCGGCATGGAAGCGGATCGCGGTGTCCGGCAGGACGAGGGCGATCCGTCGGGCGCCCTCGGCGCGCAGGTGGTCCAGGACCCCGGTCACGGCGGCGTCGGTGTCGATGTCCACCCAGTACGCGCCGGCCCGGCCCTCCACCGAGCGGTCGGTGAAGACCGGGATGCGGGCGGCGATGAAGTCCTCGACCATCGGGTCGCCGGTCATCGGGTCGGCGACGATGGCCGCGTCGAGCGGCAGGTCGGCCCACTCGCCCGGGTCCGAGCTGGTGGGCAGCATCACCAGCGCGTACCCGTGCTGAAGTGCCGCCCGGGCGGTCGCGCTGGTCAGCCGCGCGTAGTAGGGCGAGTCGAGGTAGGCCCAGGGGGAGGTCGTGAACTCCCCGACCGCGTACCCGATCAGCCGGGCGTGGCCGGCCCGGAGCAGCCGGGCGGTGGCGTTCGGCCGGTAGCCGAGTCGCCGGGCGGCCTCCCGGGCGCGTTCACGGACCGCCTCGGACATCCGGCCGGTGCCGTTGAGCGCGGCCGACACCGTCGTCTTGGACAGTCCGGCCTCGCGGGCGACGTCGACCAGGCGGACTCGGGGGGAGGCGGTCGGCCCGCCGCCGCGCGGGGTTTGCGTCATGTGCCGATGCTGCCATCCCCGGCCGCCTCGCGTCACCCTTCCGTGACCGCTGAAGAATCGTTCCCGCAAGGGCTTGTGCGGGAACGTTCCCGCATCAATACTCGCCACCATCTCCAAGCGCCCCCCACGACGCCCTGAAAGGGGTGGGTCTCCTTGCGCCTGTCCAGATCCGCCAGCCTGCTCGCCGCTGCCACGCTGCTCGCCGCCACCGCCACCGGCTGCTCCGGCGCCACCAGGAACACCGACGGCTCCACGGACGCCGCCGCCTACCAGGTCACCCCCGACACCCCCGCCGCCAAGGGCACGATCCCGTCCTTCACCTGGTCGCTGTACGCCGAGCCGCAGACCCTCGACTACGCGGTGGCCTACGACTACCCGCCGAACACCGTGCTGGCCAACGTCTGCGAGCAGCTGTTCCGGGTCACCCCCGACCTGAAGATCGCCCCCGGCCTGGCCGTGAAGTCCGCCAATCCCGACCCGCTGACCTGGGTGTACACCCTGCGCGAGGGCGTGAAGTTCCACGACGGCGCCACCATGACCGCGGACGACGTGGTCGCCTCCCTCCGGCGCCACCTCGACCCGGCCACCGGCTCCTCCTGGGGCAGCGCCTTCAAGAACGTCGACTCGATCGAGAAGACCGGCCCGCTGGAGGTGACCATCCACCTCACCAAGCCCGACGTGCTGCTGAACGAGCTCCTCGCCGCCTCCCCCGGCACCGTCGAGAGCGCGGCCTTCCTCGCCAGGGCGGGCAAGGACTACGGCAGCCCCCAGGGCGGGGTCGACTGCACCGGCCCCTACGCGGTCGACACGTGGTCGCAGGGCGACAGCCTCACCCTGAAGAAGAACCCCGCCTACTGGGACACCTCGCTGACCCCCAAGGCGGACAGCGTGAAGTTCGTCTTCATCCAGGACCCGGCCGCCCGCGCCAACGCCTTCCTCGCCGGCTCGGTCGACGGCGGCTACCTGGTGCCCTCCGCCTCACTGGCGCAACTCAGGGCGTCCGACCGGGGCACGGTGCACTTCGGCCCGAACACCGCCGCCGCCGGCCTCGCCGTCCTCGACCTCCGGGGCACCCTCGGCGATCTGAAGGTCCGCCAGGCGCTGTCCAAGGCGCTGGACCGTGCCGCCATCGTCAAGGCCGCGGCGGCCGGCGTCGGCACCCCTGCCAAGGCCCCCGCCGCGCAGGCCGCCTGGGGCGTCGCCCCGGACCGCACCGCCGGGTACTTCGCCGCGCTGCCCGAGCCGGTCTACGACCTGGCGGGCGCCAAGAAGCTGGTCCAGGAGGCCGGCGCGACCGGCCGCAAGGTCGTGATGGCCACCAGCTCGCTCGCCCCGGAGATCAGCGTGGTCGCCAACGCCGTGCAGTCGGCCGGCAAGCAGATCGGCCTGGACGTCGAACTCAAGCCGGTCGCACCGGACGCCTACACCGCCCTCTTCGTCGATCCGGCCGCCCGCGCGGGCATCGACCTGGTGGTGACCAACGGCTACGACAACACCCCGGACCCGCTGGAGTTCTACCAGTCGCTGCACACCGGCGACTTCGGCAACTACGGCAACTGGTCGAACCCCGCCTACGACGCGCTGTTCGACCGGGCGATCGCCGCCGCCGACCCCGCCACCCGGGCCGACCTCACCGCCGAACTGCAGCAGATCGCGGTGAACGAGCTGCCGAGCATCCCGCTGTACGAGGCGCCGTACTCGCTGTTCCTCAACAAGCGCATCACCGGCGCGCCCACCGGCATCGCCCAGCTGTACTACCCGTGGGCCGCGACGATCGGCGCCGCGAACTGATGACCCGCTACCTCCTCAGCCGGCTCCTCGGGCTGGCGGGCGTGCTGCTGGCGACCTCCTTCGTGGTCTTCAGCGCCGTGCACCTCGCCCCCGGGGACCCGGTGTCCTTCCTGCTCAAGGGCCATCCGGCGACGCCGGAGGCGCGGGCCGCGATCACCGCCCAGTACCACCTGGACGACCCCTTCCTCACCCAGTACCTGAAGTGGCTCGGCGGCGTGCTGCACGGCGACTTCGGCCGCTCGGTGCAGTTCCGCCAGGACGTCGGCACGCTGATCGGCTCCCGGCTGCCGTCCACCACGCTGCTGGTCGGGTACGCGGCCCTGCTGGTCTGCGTGCTCGGCGTGTCCGCCGGCGTCCTCGCCGCGCTGCGCGGCGGCTGGGTCGACCGGGTGGTGCTGGTGGGCACCGGCATCACCACCGCCACCCCGCCGTTCGTCGGCGCGCTGGTGCTGGTCTCGGTCTTCTCGGTGCAACTCGGCTGGTTCCCCGGGCCCGGGTCGCAGGGCACCGGCTTCGGTGAACGCCTGCACCACCTGACCCTGCCGGCCGTCGCCCTCGCGGTCACCCTGACCGGCCTGCTGGCCCGGGTGACCCGCTCCTCGATGCTGGACGAACTCGGCCGCGAGCACGTCGAGGTGGCCCGCTCCCGCGGCGTCGCCGAGCCCGCGGTGGTCCGCCGGCACGTGCTGCGCAACGCGCTCGGGCCGATCGTCACGGTCGGCGGCTCGATGCTGGCGGGGCTGCTGGTCTCCACCTCGATCGTGGAGACCGCGTTCAACGTGCCGGGCGTCGGCTCGCTGCTGGTGCAGTCGGTGACCGTCAAGGACTTCCCGGTCGTCCAGGCGATCACCCTGCTCACCGTGACCGGGTTCGTCCTGGTCAACCTCGCCGTGGACCTGCTCGCGCCGCTGGTCGATCCCCGGCTCTCGCTCGTCCGCCGAGGAGGTGCGGCATGACCGCCGTCGCCGCTGTCGAGCCCCACCGCCGCCCCCTGCTGGGCCGGTTGAGGGTGCTCGGCCAGGGCCCGCTGTTCACCACCGCCGTCCTGGTGCTGACCCTGCTGGTACTGGTCGCCCTGCTCGCCCCGGTGCTCGCCCCGTACGAGCCCGACCTGATCGACCTCGGCTCCAGCCTGGTCGGCACCGGGCCCGACCACCTGCTCGGCACCGACCAGTCCGGCCGCGACATCCTGTCCCGGCTGCTGTACGGGGCCCGTGCCGGCCTGCTCGGTCCGCTGCTGGTGGTCGGGCTCTCCACCGTGCTGGGCGTCCTGCTCGGCGTGGTGGCCGGCTGGCGCGGCGGCTGGGTCGACGCCCTGCTGTCCCGCGCGATGGACCTGGTGTTCTCCTTCCCCGGCCTGCTGCTGGCGATCCTCTTCGTCGCGGTCACCGGCCCGGGCCTGACCGCGCCGGTGACCGCCATGGCGATCGCCTACAGCCCGTACGTGGGGCGTCTGGTGCGCGGCATCGCCCAGCGGGAGAAGGCCCGGCCGTACATCGAGTCCTACCTGGTGCAGGGCTGGTCCGGCTGGACCATCTGCCTGCGGCACCTGCTGCCCAACATCGCGCCCACCGTGCTCGCCCAGTCGGCGATCAACTTCGGGTACGCGCTGATGGACCTGGCGGCCCTGTCCTTCCTCGGCTTCGGCGTCCAACCGCCGACCGCGGACTGGGGAGCGATGATCAACGAGGGCCAACAGGCCGTCCTGCAGGGCGCGATGCTGCCCGCGCTGGCGCCCGCCGGCTGCATCGTGGTCGCCGTCGTGGCGTTCGGAATCGTCGGCGAGGGCTTCGCCGACCGGATCGCGAGGCGGGACCGGTGATGACCGAAACCCTTCTGGACATAGACACGTTGACGGTCGAACTGGCCGGTGGGAAGGCCGCCCGGCCGATCCTGGACGGCGTCTCGCTGCGCGTCGCGGCCGGCGAGACCGTCGGCCTGGTCGGCGAGTCCGGCTCCGGGAAGTCGGTGGCCTGCCGCAGCATCCTCGGCCTGCTGCCCGAGCGGGCCACGACCACCGGCCGGGTCCGGGTGTCCGGCCGCGACGTCCTGACCATGGACCGGTCCGGTCTGCGCGACCTGCGGGCCCGCCAGGTCGCCATGGTCTTCCAGGACCCGCGCGCCTCGGTCAACCCGCTGCGCCGGGTCGGCGACTTCCTCACCGAGGGCCTGCGGGCCGCGGGCACCCCCGCCGAACAGGCCACCGCCCGCGCCGAGGAACTCCTCGACGCGGTCGGCATCCGCGACCCGCGCGGCGCGCTGCGCCGCTACCCGCACCAGTTCTCCGGCGGCATGCTGCAACGCGTCGTGATCGCCGCCGCGCTGGCCGGACGGCCCTCCCTGCTGCTCGCCGACGAGCCGACCACCGCGCTGGACGTCACCACCCAGGCCGAGGTGATCGCCATCCTCACCCGGCTGCAGGCCGAACGCGGCACCGGCATGCTCTTCGTCACCCACGACCTGGAGCTGGCCTCGGCGATCTGCGACCGGGTGTACGTGATGTACGCCGGCCGGATCGTCGAGACCCGGTCCGCCAGCGACCTGTTCGAGCGCCCGCGGCACCCGTACACCGCGGGCCTGCTCGCCTCCACCCCTCGGATCGAGCCCGACGCCGCCCCGCCGCGCCCGATCCCGGGCCGGCCGCTGTCGCTCGCCGAAGCGCCGGCCGGCTGCGCCTTCGCCGCCCGCTGTGCCTTCGCCGAGCCTCGCTGCACCGCCGCGCCGCCCCCGCTGGAACCGCACGGCGACGGCCTCGCCGCCTGCCTGCGGGCGGACGAAGGGATCCTGACGTGACCGCCCCCTCCTCCGGCCTGGTCGTGACCGGCCTGCGAAAGCGCTTCGGCGACCACCGGGCCGTCGACGGAGTCTCGTTCACCCTGCCGCCCGGCGGCTCGCTCGGCATCGTCGGCGAGTCCGGCTGCGGCAAGACCACCACCGCCCGGATGCTGGTCGGCCTGGAGACCCCCGACGGCGGCGCCGTCCACCTGGACGGCCGCGACCGGTCCGCCCGGGCCCGTGGCCGCGGGGAACGGCTGGCCCGTGCCCGCGAGATCCAGATGGTCTTCCAGGACCCGTACCTCTCGCTCGACCCCCGGATCACCGTCGCGGCCTGCGTCGACGAGGTGCTCCGGCTGCACTCCCCGCGCGACCGGGCGGCCCGGCGCACCCGGGTCGCCGAACTGCTCGACCAGGTCGGGCTCGGCGAGCGCGAAGCCGCGGCACTGCCCCGCCGGCTCTCCGGCGGCCAGCGCCAACGCGTCGCCATCGCCCGGGCGTTGGCCGCCGAACCCCGGGTGCTGATCCTCGACGAGGCGGTCGCCGCCCTCGACGTCTCGATCCAGGCGCAGATCCTCGACCTGCTCGCAGGCATCCGACGGGACGCGGGCATCGGGTTCCTGTTCGTCAGCCACGACCTCGCCGTGGTGCGGCACATCACCGACCGGGTGATCGTCCTCAGGGGCGGCCGGGTGGTCGAGGCCGGTGACACCGCCGAGGTGCTCGGCCACCCGCAGCACCCCTACACACGGCTGCTGCTCGACTCCGTACCCCGCCGCGGCTGGGACCCGGCCCGGATCGCCGAGGGCCGCCGCGGGCTCGACCGTCCCGAGGCCGATCCGGCCTCACGGCTCCGCCCCGCGCGGGACGAGCCCGAGCAGAGCCGTCCCGCGCAGGACGACCCCGCGCAGGACGACCCCGTGCAGGACGACCCCGTGCAGGACGACCCCGTGCAGAAGAACCTCACGCAGCAGAACCTCAGGCAGCAGAACCCCGGGCAGAACCGCCCCACCGAACGGAAGAGCGTCCGATGACCGACAGCACCGAACTCGCCCACCTCCCCGCCACCGAGGCCCTGCGCCGCTTCCGGGACCGGTCGCTCTCCCCGGTCGAACTGATGACCGCCGTCATCGAGCGGGCCGAGGCCGTCGAGCCCCGGGTCAACGCGCTCGCCGAGCGCACCTTCGAGGAGGCGCTCGCCGCCGCCCGCACCGCCGAGGCCCGCTACGGTGGCAAGGGCGAGCCGCCCCGCCCCCTGGAGGGCCTGGCCGTCGCCACCAAGGAGGAGCAGCCGATCGCCGGCCGCCGCGCCACCGACGGTTCGCTGGCCTTCCGCGAGGAGACCGCCGACCGTACCCACCCGGTGGTCGAGCGGGTCCTCGCCGCCGGCGGCATCGTGCACGCCCGCACCACCACACCGGAGTTCAGCTGCGCGATGTTCACGCAATCCCGGCTGTGGGGCATCACCCGCAACCCGTGGAACCTCGCCTACTCCCCCGGCGGCTCCTCCGGCGGCTCGGGCGCCGCACTCGCCTCGGGCTCGACCACCCTCGCCACCGGCTCCGACATCGGCGGCTCTATCCGCCTCCCCGCCTCCTGCACCGGCACGGTCGGCTACAAGCCGCCGTACGGGCGGGTCCCGGCGATGGCGCCGTTCAACCTGGACACCTACTGCCACGACGGCCCGATGGCCCGGACCGTCGCCGACACCGCGCTGCTGCAGAACGTCATCGCCGGACCGCACCCGCTCGACGGCGTCTCGCTTCGGCCCAAGCTGGTGCTGCCCGACCGGTTCGAGGACGTGACCGGGCTGCGGGTGGCCTACTCGCCCGACCTCGGCGACTGGCCGGTGGACCGGGAGGTAGCCGCCAACACCCGGGCCGTCGCGGAGGCACTGCGCGCGGCCGGCGCGGTGGTCGAGGAGGTGGACGTCAAGCTCTCCCGGGAGGAGGTGCGGACGGCCGCGATGATCCACTTCGGGGCCGTCTTCGGCCCCTACGTCTCCTCGGTGGCCGCCGAGTTCGGCGAGCTGCTCACCCCGTACGCGCTCGCGTTCGCCGAGCAGGCCGGTGCGGCCGGCCGGGAGCCGGGCGCCTTCCTGGCCGGCCTGGAGATCGAGGCCAGGATCCAGGCGGTGCTCGGCGAGCTGCTCGACCGCTACGACGTGCTGCTCTGCCCCACCTCGGGCATTCCGGCGCTGCTGGCCGACGACGACTACACGGTGACCCGCCCGGTGGTGGACGGCGTCGAGCTGGAGCACTACCTGGACACCGCGCTCACCACCGTGTTCAACATCGCCGCGCGTCACCCGGTGCTGTCGGTGCCCTCCGGCGTCGCCGCCACCGGCGTTCCCACCGGCGTCCAGCTGGTCGGCCGGACGTACGACGACGTCACGGTCTTCCGCGCGGCCGCCGCCGTCGAGGCGGTCCGCCCCTGGCAGCGCATCGCGCGGTTCTGACCCTTCGGGAACGGCGGAGGGGGGCCGGCCGACAGCCGGGCCCCCTCCGGGGATCCACCAGGACGAATCCGGCCGGTCGGAGGCATCGCGGGAAAATCCGGTTGTGACCGACGCGGCTCCTGCGAAAGGCTCGCGGCATGCCCTCTCCGCCCGAGTCGATCCCGCTGGACGACCTGACGCTGCGCTGCTTCGACGGCGAGGCGGACCTCGACGAGCTCTTCCGGGTGATCGAGGAGTCCCTCGACCACCTCCGGCCGTGGATGCCCTGGGTCGCCGAGCACAGCCTCGACACCACCCGCGACTTCCTGGCCCGCCGCGGCGAGCAGTGGGAGAGCGGGGACGCGTACACCTATGCGATCGTGACGGACCAGGCCATCGTCGGCGCCTGTCAGTTGTTCCGCCGTGCCGGCCTGCCGAGCGACGGCAGGGAAATCGGCTACTGGCTGCACCCCGCCGCGACCGGCCGCGGCCTGGTCACCAGAGCCGTTCGGGCACTGGTCGAACAGGCGTTTCTCCTCCCGGGTGTCGACCACGTCGACATCGTCCACGATTCGGCCAACCGTGCGAGCGGCGCCGTTCCGAGACGTCTCGGCTTCGTCGAGCACCTGTGCCGGCCCGCCGAACGGCTCGCTCCCGCGCAGACGGGTGAGGACACGGTCTGGCGGCTGACCCGCTCACGGGCGCGGCCCGCACCGCGCCGGAGCCGACGGGGCGATCAAGGGGGCTGAGGATCCGGCGGCCGCCTCGCCGACGGTTCCCGTGCGCCGTGGCGCCGGAGCGCACGGCGCCGTCAGCGGCCGACGCGCCGGGACTGCCGCCGTGCGGCGGGACAGCACTGCGACCCCGGGGCCGGCACGGCCCCGGGGCGCCCCGGGTCGGAGTTCGAACTGCGGTTCAGAGCTTGAACATGGCGGTGTACGGCTGGGTGATCCGCTCCTGCCGTGAACCGAAGTCGACCAGTACCGCGATGTCGCCGTCACCCTCGACCGCGATGGCCCGGCCGAGGCCGTACGTGTCGTGGGTGACCCGGTCACCGACGGCGAACCGTTTGAGAGGTGCTTCGACCCGGGCCTTGAAGGGGCTGGTGGGCAGAGTACGCCGGACTGCTGCTGATTTCGTCATCTCCTCCAGTATGCGCCGGAACGCACGGGAGCGGGCCGTTCCGAAGGTCTCGAATTCGCACAGAACCGGAATCCGGGTACTGCTGTTCCCCGTCGGACCGGCGGAAACAGGGGCCGACGGCGAGCCGCGGGCAGCGCGGACCTGGCCGCCGGAGACGGTCGCCCCCGGCGGCCCCGCACCCGTCGTCGCCGATATTTCCGGACGGTCGCCGCCCCTCGCCGGCCCTCCCGTCGCTTCGGCAACTCCCCCGCACGGGTGACCGGTTGGGGACGCTGCCGGCGGCCCGGCGGTCACCTCCGGGAGAGCCCTCCGCAGTGCCGGGGGTGAAATCCTCCACTACGAAGACCCCCGGCCTGCTAGAGTCGAATGAGTTGCAGTAGTGGTTCCCATGAACTTTGTGTGCGCCTGCTGAGGAATCGCAGGCACATTTTCTGTTTTCCCGGCTCTTCCCCGGGTGGGTCATCATCGCGGCATCTCGGAGCACGCACGGTGCGGGCTCCGGACAGCCCCTTGAAGGAGATTTCTTTATGGCTAATGGCACTGTGAAGTGGTTCAACGCGGAAAAGGGCTTCGGCTTCATCGAGCAGGAGGGTGGCGGCCCCGACGTCTTCGCCCACTACTCGAACATCAACGCCAACGGCTTCCGTGAGCTGCTCGAGGGCCAGAAGGTCGAGTTCGACGTCACGCAGGGCCAGAAGGGCCCGCAGGCCGAGAACATTCGTCCGCTGTAGTTTCTGCCACGGCACTCGCCAGGCAGCGAGGGGCCCGCACCGCGTACACGTACGGTGCGGGCCCCTCGGCATTGCAGGACCACCGATGCCCGGTCACCCGGGTTCCCCGGCTCCGCCACCGGCGGCCTTCCCCACGCGAGATGCTCCGCACCGCGTCAGGGTCGGCGCCCCGCCGTGACCACTCACGGTTCGAGGTTCTTCGCTCCCGCCCGCGCGGTGAGCGCCGACCGTAGGTGACGTGCCGCACGGTTTCACCGTCCACGCTCCGCTCGTCCCTTTTCCGGCCCGTTCCTTGCAGCCTCCGCCCGGTACCCGTGGGCGCGGAGCCTTCCTCGTGACGTGCCACCTTGAGGAAGGTCTCCGTATGAACCGCTCCAGTCGCTCCTCGTACCAGAACGCCAACTCCCGCTCCGGCGGCAGCTCCTACGGCTCCCGTTCGGCCGATGGCGGCTCCTACGGCTCCCGTTCCGGCGGCAGCTCCTACGGCTCCCGCTCGGCCGACGGCGGCTCCTACGGCTCCCGCTCGACCGGCGGCAGCTCCTACGGCTCCCGCTCCGGCGGGGCGTCGCGCTCCGGCGGCGGTCCGCGGCGGCGCCAGGGCTCCTCCGTGCAGGGCGAGTTCGCCATGCCGGTCAGCACCACCCCGGCACTGCCCGCCGTCGAGACCTTCGACGAGCTCGACATGCCCCGGGCCCTGCTCTCGACGCTCGTCCGCCAGGGTGTCACCTCGCCGTTCCCGATCCAGGCCGCGACGCTGCCGAACTCGCTGGCCGGCCGTGACGTCCTCGGGCGCGGCCGGACCGGCTCCGGCAAGACCATCGCGTTCGGTCTCGCCCTGCTGGCCCGCACCGCCGGCCGACAGGCCGAGCCCGGCCGGCCGCTGGCCCTCGTCCTGGTGCCCACCCGTGAGCTCGCCCAGCAGGTCACCGAGGCGCTCACCCCCTACGCCCACTCGGTGCGGCTGCGGCTCGCGACCGTGGTCGGCGGCATGTCGATCGGCCGCCAGGCCCAGATCCTGGGCCGGGGCGCGGAGGTCGTCGTGGCTACCCCGGGCCGGCTCAAGGACCTGATCCAGCGCGGCGCCTGCCGCCTGGACAGCGTCGGGATCACCGTCCTCGACGAGGCCGACCAGATGGCCGACATGGGCTTCCTGCCCCAGGTCATCGAACTGCTCGACCAGGTCGAGGCCGACAGCCAGACCATGCTGTTCTCGGCCACCCTGGACCGTAACGTCGACCGTCTGGTGCGCCGGTTCCTCAAGGACCCGGTCACCCACTCGGTGGACCCGTCCGCCGCCACGGTCAGCACCATGGAGCACCACGTCCTGCACGTGGAGAACCGCGACAAGAACGCCACGATCGCCCACATCGCCTCCCGCGACGGCGGCGTGATCATGTTCACCGACACCAAGCACGGCGCCGACCGGCTGGTGGACGAGCTGCTCGCCAACGGGGTGAAGGCGGCCGCGCTGCACGGTGGGAAGTCCCAGCCGCAGCGCACCCGCACCCTCCAGCAGTTCCGCAACGGCCAGGTCACCGCGTTGATCGCGACCAACGTCGCGGCCCGGGGCATCCACGTCGACGGCCTCGACCTGGTCGTCAACCTCGACCCGCCGACCGACCACAAGGACTACCTCCACCGTGGCGGCCGCACCGCCCGGGCGGGCGAGTCCGGCACCGTCGTCACGCTCGTCCTGCCCAACCAGCGCCGTGAGACGGCCCGCATGATGGCCACCGCCGGCATCACCCCCGAGTCCACCCGGGTCCACTCCAGCGACCCCGAGCTCGCCCGCATCACCGGCGCCCGCGTGCCCACCGGCGTCCCCGTCGTGATCGCCGACCCGGTGGTCGAGCGGCCCCGTCGCGGCGCCTCGGGCAGTCGCAACCGTCGCAGCCGCCCCGCCTCCGCCGGCCGCACCACGCAGGCCCGCACGTCGCAGGCCGGCTCCTCGCAGGGCGGCGCCGGCGCCCGCCGTGGCGGGTCGCGGCGCGTCGACCTGGCCGCGTAGCACCCACGGGACCGGCCCCGCCGCGGCAGTGCCGTCGAGCACCCTCCCTGATCGCCGCCGTCACCGGCGGGACCGACCCGAAGGAGCCCCCATGACCATGGCCCTCGAACAGCCCGCCGACTTCGTCGCCGACTCCGCCGTCACCGTCGGCGACGTGATGACCCACCCCGAGCTGCAGATCAGCGACGACGTCATGGTCGACACGGCGCTGGACATCCTGCTGAGCTCCGGTGCCCCGCACGCGCTGGTCCGCGACGACGAGGGCCGCTGCGCCGGGCTGCTGACCCGCCTGCACCTCGCGCCGTTCCGGGCCCGGTCCTGGTACACCGAACGCACCCCGGTGCGCGCCGTGAAGCACGACCGCGCGCCGTTCGCCACCGCCGGCATGCCGGCCGCCACCGCGGCGGCCACGATGCGCTCCCGCGGCCTGGACGCATGGCCGGTGGTGGACGACGACGGCCACGTCATCGGACTGCTCAGCATCTGAGCCCCGTCCGGACCAGGACCCGCCGCCCCCGGCCAGGGGGCGGCGGGTCCTCGTCGTTCCCGGGTCCCGGTTCCAGGGCGGCGGCCCCGCTCAGCCGGTGGCCGCCGCCACCTCGGTGAGGGTCTCCAGCACCGGGCGGATCAGCGGGTGGCCGTCCGCGCCGGCCCGGACGGCGGCGAACACCCGGCGGGTGGCGAGGGCACTGTCCACCGGTCGCACCGCGACCCGGCCGAGCTCCACCCCGAGCAGCGCGGAGCGCGGCACCAGGGCCACCCCCGCGCCGGCCGAGGCGAGCGCCACGACGGCGCGGAAGTCGTCCGAGGAGTGCACCAGGCGCGGCTGGAACCCGGCGTACTCGCAGGCCAGCAGCACCACGTCGTGGCACGGGTTGCCCGGGTAGGGGCCGATCCAGGGTTCGTCAGCCAGGTCGGCGACGGCGATCGGCCCCTCGCCGGCGGCCAGCGGATGGCCGAGCGGCAGCACCGCCTCGAAGGGTTCGGCGTACAGCGGCACCCGGGTGAGCCGGGCGTCGTCGGCCCTCGGCGCGCCCCGGTACTCGACGGCGACCGCCAGATCGGCGCGCCCGTCCAGGACCATCGGCAGGCTCGCGTCGCCCTCCGCGTCCAGCACCTTGAGGCGGACGCCGGGCGCCCGGACGGCGAGGGTGCCGATGGCGGGCGCCAGCACCAGCGAGATCCCGGTGGCGAAGGAGGCCACGGTGACCTCGCCGGCCACACCCGCGCTGTAGGCCGCGAGATCGGCCTCCGCCCGTTCGAGCTGGGCGAGGACGGCGTCGGCGTGCCCGAGCAGGATCTCGCCCGCGGCGGTGAGCCGCACCCCCCGGCCCTCGCGTGCGAGCAGGTGGTGGCCGGTCTCCTGCTCCAGCGCGGTCAGCTGCTGGGACACCGCCGAGGGGGTGAGGTAGAGGGCGGCCGCCGCAGCGGTCACGGTGCGGTGGTCCGCCACGGCCCGCAGGGTCCGCAGCCGTCGTGCGTCGATCACACGCCAATTCTGCCAGCGTGCCGCGGGGTGCCGGAGCCACGGGTGGGCCGGGCGGAGCCGGATGGGGCGGCGCGGGCCGCCGGAGCCGGGTGCGGCGAAGCCCACCGCGACCGCGCACGGGAGTGGGACGTCGGACGGGTCGACGTCCCACTCCCGGGCGGGAGGGTGGGGCAGTTGGTCTGTGGTGGCGCGCCGTAGGGCTGGGATCCGCGGCCGGTGGGGCGCGCCGTACGGCCGGTGATCCGCGGCCGGTGGTGTGCCGTGCGGCGCAGGCGAGCCGGTCGGGCCTGCGCCGCACGGCGGTCCGGGTGCTCCCGGTGCTACTCCCCGAGCGCGGCGCGCGCGTCGACGAAGGCCGCGACGGCGCGCTCGACGTCCTCGGTGGAGTGCGCGGCGGACAGCTGCACCCGGATCCGGGCCGCGCCGTGCGGCACCACCGGGAAGGAGAAGCCGATCACGTACACCCCGCGCTCCAGCAGCAGTTCGGCGAGCCGGCCGGCCTGGGCCGCGTCGCCGATCATCACCGGTGCGATCGGGTGGTCGCCGGGCAGGATCTCGAAGCCCGCCTCGGTCATCTTCGACCGGAACAGGGCCGTGTTGGCGGCCAGCTTCTCGCGCAGCTCGGTCGAGCGCTCGACCAGGTCGAGCACCTTCAGCGAGGCGGCAGCGATCACCGGGGCGAGCGAGTTGGAGAACAGGTAGGGCCGCGAGCGCTGGCGCAGCAGGGCGACGATCTCGCGGCGCGCCGCGACGTAGCCGCCGGAGGCGCCGCCGAGGGCCTTGCCGAGGGTGCCGGTGATGATGTCGACGCGGTCCATCACGCCGTGCAGCTCGGGGGTGCCGCGCCCGTTCGGGCCGACGAAGCCGACGGCGTGCGAGTCGTCGACCATGACCATGGCGTCGTAGCGCTCGGCCAGGTCGCAGATCTCGCGCAGCGGAGCGACGTAGCCGTCCATCGAGAAGACGCCGTCGGTGACGACCAGTCGGCGGCGGGCACCCTGGGCCTCCTTGAGCTGCTGCTCCAGGTCGGCCAGGTCGCGGTTGGCGTAGCGCAGCCGGCGGGCCTTGCAGAGGCGGATGCCGTCGATGATGCTCGCGTGGTTCAGGGCGTCGGAGATGACCGCGTCGCGCTCGTCGAGCAGGGTCTCGAAGACACCGCCGTTGGCGTCGAAGCAGGAGGAGTAGAGGATCGTGTCCTCCTGGCCGAGGAACCCGGACAGGCGGTCCTCCAGCTCCTTGTGGACGTCCTGGGTGCCGCAGATGAAGCGGACCGAGGCCATGCCGTAGCCCCAGCGGTCCAGCGCGTCCTTGGCGGCGGTGAGCACCTCGGGGTGGTCGGCGAGGCCGAGGTAGTTGTTGGCGCAGAAGTTCAGCACCTCTCCGGGCCGCCCGCCACCGGTGACGGTGACGGCGGCGCTCTGCGGGGTGCCGATCACCCGCTCGGGCTTGAAGAGGCCGGCCTCGCGGATCTCGTCGAGGGTGGCGGCAAGGTCGTCGCGCACGTTGTCGAACACGGTGTCTCCCTAGAGGGGGTCAGACGGTCTCAGACGGTCCAGTCGAGGATGATCTTGCCGCAGCGGCCGCTGGCGGCCTCGTCGAACGCGGCTTCGAAGTCGGCCGCGGCGTAGCGGCCGGTGATCACGGGGCTGAGGTCGAGCCCGCCCTCCAGCAGGACGGACATCGCGTACCAGGTCTCGAACATCTCGCGGCCGTAGATGCCCTTGATGGTGATCATCGAGGTGACGATCGAGGCCCAGTCGACGGGGAACTGCTCGGCGGGCAGGCCGAGCATGGCGATCTTCCCGCCGTGGGTCATGTTGGCGATCATCGACTGCATCGCCTCGGGGCGGCCGGACATCTCCAGGCCGACGTCGAAGCCCTCGCGCAGGCCGAGCTTCTGCTGGCCCTCCTCGATGGTGTGCTCCGCCACGTTCAGGGCGAGCGTCACACCGACCTCACGGGCCAGGTCGAGGCGGTACGGCGAGACGTCGGTGATCATCACGTTGCGGGCGCCGGCGTGCTTGGCGACGGCGGCGGCCATGATGCCGATCGGGCCGGCCCCCGTGATCAGCACGTCCTCGCCGACCAGCGGGAAGGAGAGCGCGGTGTGCACGGCGTTGCCGAAGGGGTCGAAGATCGCCGCGACGTCGAGGTCCACCGGGACCCGGTGCACCCAGACGTTGGAGGCGGGCAGGGCCACGAACTCGGCGAAGGCGCCGTCGCGCCCGACACCGAGGCCGACGGTGTTGCGGCAGAGGTGGCGGCGGCCGGCCAGACAGTTGCGGCACTTGCCGCAGACCAGGTGGCCCTCGCCGCTGACCAGGTCGCCGACCGAGACGTCCGTGACGGCCGCGCCGATCTCGGCCACCTCGCCGACGAACTCGTGACCGAGGACGAGCGGGGTGCGGATGGTCTGCTGGGCCCAGCCGTCCCACTTGCGGATGTGCAGGTCGGTGCCGCAGATGCCGGTCCGCAGCACCTTGATCAGCACCTCGCCGGGGCCGATGGCAGGCTTCGGGACGTCCATCAGCCAGAGTCCCGGCTCGGCCTTCTGCTTGACGAGTGCCTTCACTGCGGCGGCTCCTGACGCACGGTGGGGCGGCCTGGTGTGGGCAGGCCGACGGGGCCCGGCTGGGTGGCTGCTCCTGCCGCCTCGCACCGGGCATGGAGCAATCTGCCTGGTGGGAGGGGGTGCGGTCCATCGAGGAATTCTTAAGGGGCGCCACAGCTGGGCTAAACGATCGTGCCCGAGCCGGGCCCGGCGGCCGTCGCGGCGTGCCGGTGGCCACCCGTTCGGCGCAGCGCGCGGGGCACTCGGCACCTGCCCGGGGGCTCGGGAGAGGGTGGACCGGCCGGGGGGCGCGCGTCGCGTGGGCACGGCGCGGGGACGGCGCGGGCGCGGGGACGGCCGTGGACGGCTCAGCGGCGGGGCGCGAGGAACGGGCGCGCGACAGCGGTCGGTCTACGCGGGCGCGCGCCGGATCGCGCTGGCGATCGCCGGGTGGGCCGTTCGGGCCAGCGGGCGGCGGCCCGCGCGCGGGGCGGTCGTGGCGCGCATACCGTGGCGATCGCTCCCCCCGTGGCCCCGTGGAGCGCCGCTCCGGGGCCGTTCGGCCCAGAGAGGCGCCTCGACCATGACGAAGACACCACGGCCGCTCGCCCCGCTGCCCCGCCGCTCCGTGCGGGCGGCCACCGCGGTGCTGGCCCTGACCGGCCTGCTGGCCGCCGCCGGGTGCTCCGGCGGGACCGCCGCCGCCCCGCCGGCCGCCGGCGCTGTCACGGCGGTGCCCGCCGCGCTCAGCCCTTCGGCGACGGCCTCCGGCTCCTCGGCCGGGTCGCCGAACGGGTCGCCGGGCGCGTCCGGGTCGGCTGGTGCGTCGGGCTCTCCGAGCGCGGGCGCCTCCGGTTCCTCGGCCTCGTCCGGCGGCACCGTGGCGGCGCTCACCCCGGACGTCACCGCACGGCTGGACGCGGCGGTGCAGCGGGTGCTGAGCGAGGCGTCCGTTCCCGGTGTGATGGTCGGTCTGACCACGCCCGACGGCAGCTACCTCAAGGCCTTCGGCGTCTCCGACAAGGTCGCCGGCACACCGATGGTCACCGGGCTGAACATGCGGATCGGCAGCGAGACCAAGACCTTCACCGTCACCGGGCTGCTGCGGCTGGTCGACCAGGGCAAGCTCGGGCTGGACGACCCGGTCGGCAAGTACCTCGCGGGGGTGCCCGGCGGGGACACCATCACCCTGCGCCAGCTCGCCGACATGCGCAGCGGCCTCTTCAACTACAGCGCGGACCCGAACTTCCAGCAGGCCGTGGTCAGCGACCCGAACCGCGTCTTCACCCCGCAGCAGCTCCTGACGTACGCCTTCGACCACCCCGCGAACTTCGCCCCGGGCACTCGGTTCGAGTACAGCAACACCAACACCGTGCTGATCGGCCTGGTGGTGGAGAAGGTCGGCGGGCAGCCGCTCGACGTCTTCCTGAAGCAGCAGGTGTTCGATCCGGCCGGGCTGGGCCGGACGGTCTTCCCGACCGACGCGTCGTTCCCCCAGCCGCACGCGCGCGGCTACACCGACCAGACACCGGACGGCACGATCGCGGACGCCACCGACTGGGACCCGTCCTGGGCCTGGGCCGCGGGCGCCGTCATCTCCGACCTGGCCGACCTGCAGAGGTGGGCGAAGGTGCTGGCCACCGGCACGCTGCTGAAGCCGGCCACCCAGGCCGAACGCCTGGTGACACCGCCCACGCCGCTGCCGGGCGTCGGCTACGGGCTCGGGCTCTTCGTCAACCACGGCTGGATCGGGCACAACGGCTCACTGCCGGGCTACCAGAGCGCGGTGGTCTACCTGCCGTCGGCGCAGGCCACGCTGGTGGTGCTGCTGAACACCGACATCTCGTCCCGGGGCGAGGAGCCGTCGACGCTCTTCGCCGAGGCGATCACCGAGATCGTCTCGCCGGGCAACGTCTACTCGTTCCCGCCCGTGTCGGGGAGCGCCTCGCCGTCCGCCTCGGTGGCCTGACCGACCCGTCGGGCCACCGAAGCGGACGGGCCGACAGGTCGGGCCACCGAGGCGGACGGGCCGACAGGTCGGTCAGATCCCCAGCACCCGGGTCAGGTCGTAGGAAACCGGCTCCTCCAGCTGCGCGTAGGTGCAGCTCTCCGGGGTGCGGTCCGGGCGCCAGCGGCGGAACTGCGCGGTGTGCCGGAACCGGGTGCCCTCCATGTGGTCGTAGGCCACCTCGACCACCCGCTCGGGGCGCAGCGCCACCCAGGAGAGGTCCTTGCCGCCGGTCCAGCGGCTGACCGCGCCGGGCAGCCGGGCGTCGGCGTGGGCAGCCTCGTCCGCCCAACCGCCCCACGGGTGGGCGGAGACGTCGTCCATCCGCAACGGCGCCAGCTCCTCGACGAGTTCACGCCGCCGGGCCATCGGGAAGGCGGCACAGACGCCGACGTGCTGCAACCGCCCCTCGGCGTCGTTGATGCCGAGCAGCAGCGAGCCGATCACCGGACCGCTCTTGTGCTCGCGGTAGCCCGCCACCACGCAGTCGGCGGTGCGCTCGTGCTTGATCTTGAACATGGTCCGCTCCCCCGGCCGGTACGGCTGGTCCAGCGGCTTGGCCACCACGCCGTCCAGTCCGGCCCCCTCGAACTCGGCGAACCAGCTCTGCGCCAGCTCGCGGTCGGTGGTGGCGGGGGCGGTGAAGACCGGGTCGGCGGCGCCGGCGAGCGCCGTCTCCAGCGCCGGGCGCCGCACCGGGAGCGGCTCGTCGAGCAGCGAGGCACCGCCGAGCGCGAGGAGGTCGAAGGCGACGAAGGAGGCGGGGGTGCGCTCGGCCAGCAGCCGCACCCGGCTGGCCGCCGGGTGGATCCGTTCCAGCAGCTCCTCGAACCGCAGCCGGCCGTCCCGGGCGATCACCACCTCGCCGTCCAGCACGCAGCGCGGCGGCAGCTCCCGCTTCAGCGCCTCCACCAGTTCGGGGAAGTACC
The DNA here is from genome assembly GCF_040655255.1 of Kitasatospora sp. NPDC050463. NCBI lineage: Bacteria > Bacillati > Actinomycetota > Actinomycetes > Kitasatosporales > Streptomycetaceae > Kitasatospora > Kitasatospora sp. NPDC050463. The sequence goes on along the minus strand of NZ_JBFAJO010000055.1, from coordinate 26,823 downwards.
TGGTCAGCGGCTTTCCGGTCCGACTGCCGAGCTCGACCTCGTCGCCGTCGCGAAAGACGATGGTGCGAAAGCCGTCCCATTTCGCCTCGTACTGCATTCCCGGCGGGATCTTGGCCACCGACTTGGCGAGCATCGGCGCGACCGGCGGCATCACGGGCAGGTCCATGGCTCCGATCCTCGCGCCAACCGTTCCGGGGCGCGCGCCGGGCCCGACCCGCTTAGCGTGAGAGGCATGGGCTCAGCCGTGGAACTGGATGTCGCCGGGCGCAGCGTCCGGCTGTCGAACCCGGACAAGGTGTACTACCCCGAGCGCGGCTTCACCAAGCTGGACGTCGCGCAGTACTACCTGGCCGTGGCGGACGGGGTGCTGCGCGGGCTGCGGAACCGGCCGACCACGCTGCAGCGGTTCCCGGACGGGGTCACGGGTGAGTTCTTCTACCAGAAGCGGGCGCCGAAGGGCCTGCCGGAGTGGCTGCCGACGGCACGGATCAGCTTCCCGAGCGGACGGTCCGCCGACGAGATCTGCCCCACCGAGCCGGCCGCCGTGCTGTGGGCGGCCAACCTGGGCTGCCTGACCTTCCACCCCTGGCCGGTGCGCCGTTCGGACACCGACCACATCGACGAACTGCGGATCGACCTCGACCCGCAGCCGGGTACCGACTTCCACGACGCCGCGCTGGCCGCGCACGAGCTCCGCGCGGTGCTGGAGGAGTACGGGCTGCGCGGCTGGCCGAAGACCTCCGGCGGGCGCGGGGTGCACGTGTACGTGCCGCTGGAGCCGCAGTGGACGTTCACCGACGGCCGGCACGCCGTGATCGCGCTCGGCCGGGTGCTCGAGCAGCGGATGCCGGGCCGGGTGACCACGGCGTGGTGGAAGGAGGAGCGCGGCGAGCGAATCTTCGTCGACTACAACCAGATGGCCCGGGACCGGACCATCGCCTCCGCCTACTCGCTGCGCGCCCGCCCCCGGGCGACCGCCTCGACGCCGCTGCGCTGGGAGGAGCTGGACGACGCGACTCCGGAGGACTTCGACCTGCGGACGGTGCCGCCGCGGTTCGCCGAACTCGGCGACCTCCAGGCGGAGATGGACGACAAGGCGTACCGGCTGGACGGGCTGCTGGAGCTGTACGAGCGGCAGCTGCGGGACGAGGGGCTGGGCGAGCTGCCGTACCCGCCGGACCACCCGAAGGCCCCCGGCGAGCCGAGCAGGGTGCAGCCGAGCCGGGCTCGGAAGACCTGACGGGCGGGGACGGGGCGGGGCAGGGGCGGGGCGGCCGGCCGTCGGTGATCACCTAGGCTGGCGTTCCGTCGGATGGAAGGCTTCAAGGGGTGGGGGTTCAGGGTGGGTGAGCGCGGGCTGCGGGAGATCCTGGCCGACGCGGCGGGCGGAGTGTTCCCGCCGTCGGACGGATCGGTGACGGTGGTGCCGCAGCCGTCGGCGCGCGAGGCCGGGGTGGTGTCGTTCTCGGCGCACGCCGTGGTCTTCACCGACGAGGACCCGGCCTGGGTGCACGCCGTGCTGGCCGCCGTGCCGAGCGATCCGCTGGCCGCACCGCTCTGCCCGCCCTTCCTGACCGCGTTCGCCGAGCGGACCGGCCGGGTGGTCAACAACATCGACCTGCTGACCGTGGCCGACCGGCTCCCCGGCCGCCCGCCGCTGCCCCTGGCGGAGGTCCGGGACCGGGCGCACCCCCGGGTGGTGCGCGCCCTGCGCTACCGGGAGGACGTCCGGGTGTTCACGGTCGACGGCGGGGTCCTGGTGCTCGGGCGCGGGGTGGCCGGGCGGTGGGAGTGCGCGATAGAGGTGGATCCGCAGGCGCGCGGCCGGGGACTGGGGCGCGCGCTGGCGACGAGCGCCCGGCATCTGCTCCCTGAGGGCGAGTGGATCTGGTCGCAGCAGGCGCCGGGCAACGCCACCAGCGTGCGGGCCTTCCAGGCGGCCGGGTACCGCCCGGTCGGCGCGGAGACGCTGCTGGTGCTGGGGCGGCCGTGAACGGGGGCGAGGTGGTTCCGCGCGACCTGGTGACCGTGCCGGCCGAGGTCCAGGACCGGTTGACGGTCCGCTTCGGCCCGTCGGCCGAGGCCTGGTGCGCGGCGCTGCCGGCCCTGGTCGACGAGCTGGCCCGGCGCTGGGGCCTGACGGTCCGCGCGGCCGGCGGCGGCGGCACGTCGCGGGTGTTCCGCTGCGAGCACGGCGACGGCGCCCCCGTCTGGCTGAAGCTGACACCCGATCCCGAGGTCGCCGCAGAGGAGGCGGCGGCCCTGCGGGCCTGGGCCGGGCTGCCGTCCGTGGTGCGCCTCCTGGCGGCGGACGCGGCGGCGAACGCGCTGCTGCTGGCGGACGTCGCGCCGGGGGGCACCCTGCGGCAGCGGGCCTGGCGGCCGGCGGAGGTGGCGCCGCTGCTCGGCGCCCTGCGCTCGGTGCCGGTGGACGGGCTCGCCCTGCGGCCGCTCGGCGACCGGGTGGAGTTCCTCTTCGACCTCACCGAGCGGCGGGCACCCGGCGCGGTGCCGCCCGGGGCGCGCGCCTGCGCCCGGGAGCTGGCCGCCGGCGGACGGCTCGCGCTCGTCCACGGGGACCTGCACCCGGCCAACGTCCTGGACGGCCCGGCCGGGCCGGTGGCGATCGACCCGCGCCCCACCCTGGGGGATCCGGACTTCGACCTGGTGGACTGGGTGATCGACGGCGTGACCGACCGACCCGCCCTGGACCGGCGGATCGCCGGGCTGAGCGCGCTCGTCCCGGGCGCCGATCCGGCGCGGGTCCTGGCCTGGTGTCGAACGCTCGCCGTGATCGTCGCGGCCCCGCGCGCGGCAGCGGGGCGGCGCGACGCGGAGACGGCGTTCCTGCTGGAGCTGGCTGGGCTCTGAACATCCGGGCCTGGTGCGGTACCGGGCCCCTGAGACAAGGACAGAGCCGCCCTCCGCACAGGACGTCGACCCCGCCGACTTCCTGTGCGACCGCTGCCCGTCCCTTTGGGCACCGGGACGGTCGGGCCAGACAGCCCCGGAGAGCCTCGCCCCGGATCCGCCCTCTGTGATCACCGGGGAGACCTGTGCCTGCGCTGCCATCCTGGCCGACCGAACCGCTCTGGGACCAATTCGCTGTTGCCGCAGCGGCCCGAGTTCGATCCGGCCCACCCGTTGGGCTACCACCGGCGCCGGATCGGTGACCGGCTCGTCTTCGACAAGCTCCTTCAAGTCCTCCGGTTCGGCTGCTCCTACGAGGCGATCGCGGACTCCGCCTGCTCGGCCACGACGATCCGCAGCCGCCGCGACGAATGGATACGCCCGGGCCTGTTCGCCGAGTTGAAGCAGATCGCGCTCGACGCCCATGACCGCATCGTCGGTCTCGTCCTCGACCAGATCGCCGTGGACGGCGCCATCACAAGGCCCTGGCGGCGGCGAAGCGCCCGGACGCGAGGCGGCGATGTCCTCGACGAGGCGAGGGCGATCGGCCGACTTGAATGGCGGTCCAAAGGGCGAACGGCTGTGTCAGCCTTGGCGGCCGGGGAGCATGGTCAGGGCCTGGGAACGCTGTGCGACGAGGTCGTCGTAGGTGCCGTCGCGCTCAGCCCAGCGATGCATGAGGACCCGGTCGACCAGGATCTCCTCAGGGGTGGGGTCCTGCGAGAGCAACTGCATGACCTCGGCGCCGAAGTCGTCGAGCGGCAGTGCGAGCGGGTTCACTTTCTCCTGTCCTGCCGTGGCGACGGCCGGGGGGACGAGCTCGACGACGCTGACGCCGGTGCCGTCGAGTTGTGCGCGCAGTGCCTCGGAGTAGGCGTGCACCGCGGCTTTCGAGGCGGCGTAGGTGGGCATGGGCGGGAACGGCAGGAAGGCGATGCCGGAGGTGACGGTGATGAAGGTGCCGACGCCGCGTTCGACCAGGTGCGGGGTGAAGGCATCGATGACGCGGATGGTGCCGACCAGGTTGGTGTCGATCGTCGTCCGTGCCGCCTCGAAGTGCGCGGAGTCGCGCAGGTCCTCCAGGAGCATGACGCCCGACATGGTCACCACGGTGTCCAGTTCGGCGTACTGGGCGAGCACGGCGTCGCGGGCACGTGCGACGGAGACACTGTCGGTGACGTCGATGCCGAAAGTGCCGAAGCCCTCTTGGGCGAGTTCCGAGAGTGCCTCCGGGCTACGGCCGCCAACAGCCACGGTGCTGCCCGCTGCGGCGAACCGGCGGGCCAGTTCTCGCCCGATGCCCGAGGTCCCGCCGACGATGAGAACGGTGCGGTTGGAGAGATCCACGAGATCTTCCCTTCAGTTCAGGGCGCGACGGCGTTTAGGCTCGCGGCGCATTCAGCGATGGTCCCTGTCCTTCACAAACAGTGATGCCGCAAGTCTTGACGGCATCCGCCGGGCGTGGCAGGGCCCCCGTCTTCCCTGGTCCTGCCAGGGCCCCCTCTGAAGTGCGCGCACCGCATTACGGTGTCGGTATGAAGGATGAGCAATCGGACAACCGGCTCGGCAGCTACCTCCGCGCCCGGCGTGAGCTGGTCTCCCCGGTGCAGGCGGGGCTCCCGTCCGGCGGCAACCGCCGCGTCCCAGGCCTGCGCCGTGAGGAAGTCGCCCTGCTCGCCGGAATCAGCGCCGACTACTATCTGCGCCTGGAACGGGGCCGCGACAAGAATCCTTCTCCTCAGGTCCTCGAATCACTCGCGCGTGTCCTGCACCTCGACGACATCGAGCGGACGTATCTGCTCGGCCTCGTGGCAGCCCGCCCAAGGGCGCCGCGCCGCAAGCGGCCCGAGCAGGTACCGGCACGGGTGCACCAGTTCCTCGCCCACCTTCAGATCCCCGCGTTCGTCGAGGGACGCGCCTTCGACGTCCTGGCCTCCAACCCGATGGCCGTCGCGCTCTCCCCGCGACTGCGGCCCGGTGAGAACCGGCTGCGTTCCCTCCTCCTCGACCCCGAGGAACAAGCCTTCCACCAGGACTGGACGAAAGCCGCCGCCGGCTTCATCGCCACCCTTCGCACCACCATCGGGGACGACACCGACGATCCCCGGTTCGTCGAACTCGTCGGAGAACTCGCACTGTCCAGCCAGCGGTTCCGCACCCTGTGGGCCCGACACGACGTCCGCAACCTCGACGGAGGCACCACCACCGTCAACCACCCAGTCGTCGGTGAACTACGGCTCCACCGCGACAAGCTCCCCGTAGGCGACGTCATCCTGGTCGTCTACTACCCGGACAAGGACAGCGACAGCGACGAGAAACTGCAACTCCTCGCCGCACTCTCACGCACCGAACCTACCGACACGGCACGCAGCAGGCCAGCAGACACCGGGCACCCGAAGACGCCCTGACAGCCAGGACCCGCGTGCGGTTGGACGGGATGCGGTCAGGCCGTGTGGGGTCAAGCCGTGCGCGGTCAGACGGTGTGCGCGCCCGCCGGCGCGAGGGAGGCGATGATCCGTACCGCGTCGGCGATCTGATCGTCCGTCAGGTCACCCCGGGCGGTGAGCCGCAGCCGGGAGACGCCGTCCGGGACGGAGGGCGGGCGGAAGCAGCCGACGGCGAGCCCGGCCCGGCGGCAGTCGGCGGCCCAGGCGACGGCGGCCTCGGGGCCCGGCGCGCGGACCGAGACGACCGCCGCGTCCGGGCTGGAGGCGTGCAGCCCGGCGGCGGTGAGCCGGGCGGCCAGGGTGCGGGCCACCTCGCGGGCCCGCTCGGCGCGGTGCGGCTCGGCCCGCAGCAGGCGCAGCGCGCCGAGGGCGGCGCCGGCGGCGGCCGGGGCCAGGCCGGTGTCGAAGATGAAGGTGCGCGCCGTCTCGGTGAGGTGGCGGATGACCCGGCGCGGGCCGAGCACCGCGCCGCCCTGCGAGCCGAGCGACTTGGACAGGGTGACGGTGGCGACGGTGTCCGGCTCGCCGGCGAGTCCGGCGGCTGCCAGGGCGCCGGCACCCCCGGGGCCGAGCACGCCCAGCCCGTGCGCGTCGTCCACCAGCAGCGCCGCGCCGTGGGCGCGGGCGGCGGCGGAGTGTCCGGACAGCGGGGCCGCGTTGCCGTCGACGGAGAAGACGGAGTCGGTGACCACCAGAGCCCGGCGGTGGGTACGTTCGGCCAGCGCGGCGCGGACGGCGTCCGGGTCGCTGTGCGGGGCGCGGTGGACGTCGCCGCGGGCGAGCCGGCAGCCGTCGATCAGCGAGGCGTGGTTGTAGGCGTCGGAGACGATCAGGGTGTCCGGGTCGGTGAGCGCGGTCAGCGCGGCCAGGTTGGCGGTGTAGCCGGAGGAGAACACCAGGGCCGCCTCCACCCCGCAGAACTCGGCCAGCTCGCCCTCCAGTTCGGTGTGCAGGGCGGTGGTCCCGGTGACCAGCCGGGAGCCGGTGGCGCCGCCGCCCCAGCGCAGCGCGGCGTCGGCGGCGGCCCGGGTGACGGCCGGGTGACGGGTCAGCCCGAGGTAGTCGTTGCCCGCGAGGTCGAGCACCTGATCCTCGGCCGGGCGGCTGCGCAGTGTGCGGGTGAGGCCCGCCCGGGCGCGCAGCTCGGCCGTCTCGTCGAGCCAGTCGAAGACGGCGGCGGGGGCGGGAGCGGCGGCCGCCGGGGTGAGGACGGGCGATTCGGACGCGGTGCGGTGGGCCATGTCCGGCACTCTGGCACGGCGGGCGCGGGACGGGCAATGTGCGGAACGGCACATGTTCGGGGCGCCATTCATGTTCCGTTCAGCTGGAATTCATATCAATGAAGCCATCGCTTCGCGTTCATTGCCGCGATTTCGCAAAGAACCTAAAGGATTTCCCAAGGATTATCGACCATCCACTCGATCAGTTACGCTCCCCCAGCGATCTGACATGGGGGGATGACGCAGATGGCAGACTTGGAATTCGAACGCCGAATGAATCCGTGGCTGTTCGACAGCTCGGGCAACCTGACCGCGGACGCGAAGAAGCAGTTCCCGGACCTCGCCGCGGCGGCCGCCGGCACCACGGCCCCGGTCACCGTGGCGGCGAGCGGCGGCGGGCAGACCGTCACCACCAATCCCGGCCTGCTCCGGACCGCCGGTAACAACGCCGCCGCCCTCCAGGGCTCCGTCCGCACCGAATGCGGCCAGCCCTGGGAGCACGTCAACAGCGCGGTCTCCTCGCTGATGGGATTCGACCTCTGCGCCGGGCTCAACAACGCCTGGAGCGTCTGGCAGGAACAGACCCACACGCTGGAACTGGCCATCGGCACGATCGGCCGGAACCTGCAGACCACCGCGCAGAACTACGAGGCCACCGAAGCCTCGATCCACAGCCAGTTCGCTCAGCAGCACGACTGAGGCCCCGGGGAAGATCCAGACCACCATGGTGACGTTCAGCCAGCTACAGCACCTCGACCTCGCCGCGCTCAACGGAGCCGCGGGCGACTTCGAGGCCATGGTCCGCAAGTGGGACCTCTCGACCAAGATGCAGAACGAGGTCATCGGCCCCGTCCAGCAGTCCGGTTGGCACGGCCCCAGCGCCGACGCGGCCGCCGGGTCACTCACCCGCACCCGCGACCAGATCCACGCCGCCTTCGAGGAGGCCTCCGCCATCGCGCGGACCCTGCGCGAGGCGCACGACGAGTTCGCGGCCGCCAAGAAGGACCTCCAGACCGCCGTCCAGCACGCCGGCGACAAGGGCCTCACCGTCGACGCCGAGGGCGGCGTGCACTGGCCGCCCGCCACCGACCCGGCGGACAAGAAGGACCCCGACTACGCCAAGGGCCAGCAGTCCAACGCCCAGGCCGTGGCCGAGGAGATCGGCAAGGCCCTCGACCGCGCCACCGAGGCCGACACCGCCGCCACCGCCGCCCTCGCCGGCGACACCGGTACGGACTCCAACGCCTTCAACAGCAACCCCGTCGGCAGCCTCGCCGAGGCCGAGGCCAAGCAGGCCTCGCAGATCCTGAGTCTCGGCTCCAAGGCCACCGACGCCCAGCTCGCCCAGCTCCAGACCCTGCTCCAGCACCACGGCGGCGACCCGCGCTTCGCCGCCGCGTTCTACGGCGGACAGGACCCGGCCACCTTCCTCGCCTCCTACGGCGCGATGGCGCAGAGCGGCGACTTCGCCAACAGCCCGGCCCGCAAGGAGGCGATCAAGGGCATCCAGGACGGGCTCGGTCTCACGCTGGCCACCGCCACCGACAGCCACAAGCAGCCGCACGTCTCCGACGAGTGGGAGCAGCGGCTGCGCAAGGCCGGCGGCGAGCAGATCCCGCTCGCCCCGAAGGCCAACCCGAAGTCCAGCCCCTACGGCTACCAGATCCTCGGCAACATCCTGCGGCACGGCGACTACGACCCGTACTTCATCAACCCGATCGCCGAGCACGTCACCCAGCTGACCAACGAGAACCCGGGCCGCTGGGACGCCGTCGCGGCGATGCACGGCTCGCCGTTCCAGGAGTTCCAGTTCACCGGCGTGCCGGACAAGGACGGCAACGTCCACGGCTTCAACCCGATGTCCTCCGTCCTGGAGGCGCTCGGGCACAGCCCGGAGGCGGCCACCAGGTTCTTCAGCGACCCGCCGACCACCTACAACCCGGACGGCTCGGTGAAGAGCCACGGCGGCGAGAACACGTACTTCGACATGCTCACCGACAGCGGCGAGCGCTCCCTGCTGCGCGACATGCCCTACCCGCTGCGCCCCAACCCCGGCACCGCCGACGCCTTCGAGGTGGGCGCCCTCGGCCACGCCCTGGAGGCGGCGACGACGGGCCGGGCGTACGACGACGAGAAGGGCGAGCTGCCGCCGCACACCAAGGAGATGGGGTCGGTCATGCAGCAGACCGTCCACAAGTTCGGCGACAAGGACGCGGCAGGCCTGCTGTACGGGGACGACGCGTTGTTCGGCGAACTCAACGGCAGCCTGGGGAAGATGACCGGCGCGTACATGGGCGACGTCCAGCACGCCGTGGACGGCTCGTCCGTCAAGCTCCCGGCCACCGGCGTTCCCACCGAGCTCGGCAAGGAGGACGCGCAGCGGCTCGTCGTCACGCTCGGCCGTGACCCCGACGCCTACGCCTCGATCGCCACCGCCCAACAGGCCTACACCACCGCGGCGATCAACGACGTCATCGTCCATCGCGCCGATCACGGCGACCTGACGGCAGCCGTCCAGAACGTCGTCAGGCCGGGCGGCGAGATCACCGGCCTGCTGACCAGCGCGATGGTCGACGAGGTCTACAACAAGCACGCGGTCGCCGACGCCGAATACAACGAGGCCGTCGACAGCAAGCGGGAATGGGCCGGGTCGATCTGGGACATGACGGCAGGGGCAGCCCTGGAGGAACGCGCCCCGGTCGCCGGCCCGGTGGTCAACGACGTGGTCAACCAGATCATGGACGGCATCGCGGACAGTTACCACGTGGACTCGCACAGCCAGGCGAGCAACGAGGCCCTGGAGGCCTACAACAAGGCCGTCACCGGTGCGCAGGGCTCCGTCGAGCAGGCCATTCGCGATGCCGCCGCTCGCCAGAACATGGACCCGCGGACCATCAACGACCTCGCCCCCAGCGCGGCGGGCAAGATCAAGGACGGCTACGGCAGCGGCCGCGACACCTACGGGGTGATCCAGCATGCCTGACCCCGGACACTCCGGCCGTCCCGGCTCCGTTCTCCCGGCGGCACCGCCCGTTTCCGAAACGACCGACGACAGCGCTGCGGAGTCCTGATGACCGAAGAGACCGAAGTCCCGCCCAGTCCCGGCACCGCCCAGGCGGCCATGGCCGAGGCAGAGGCCCGCCAGGCCCGCCGGCGGCGACAGCTGGCCGTCGTCGCGCTGCCGCTCGTGGCCGTGGTCGGGGTGACACTGTGGGCCTGGAAGCCCTGGCAGTCGGCGGAGCTGCCCGACCGTGCCTGCTGGTCGACGGTCACCCGGGCCGATCTCGCGCCGCTGGCAGGGGCGGACGGAGAGGCCACCGCCGACGAGTCCGGGGTCCTCTCCAACGGGAAGGCGGCCTCGTGCGCCGTCCTGTGGAACGGGCAGAAGGGCAATCCCCTCCTCCACCTGTCGATCCAGCCGCAGGACGAGGGGGCACTCACCTACGTCCAGCACCTGGCCGCCGACCCGACCCGCCCGAACCGTCCCCGGCCGCTCGACTTCGGCCCCGGGACCGCGGCCGTCATCACCGACGACGCCAACGTCCAGCTGGTCTACCGGTGCACCGGCGAGGGAACGAGCAGCCGACCGGTCCGCCAGGTGCTGGTCAGCGGTGGTCCGGTGTCCGGTGACGGCTACAGCCCGGAGGTCCGGGCGGCCCACGTCGACCTGGCTCGGCGTCTCGCCTCGGCCGCGATCGACGCCGAGGGCTGCCGTACCGGGGTACGGGTGAGCGCCCCGCCCGCCGTTCCCGGCAGGTGACCGGCCCCGGGCTTTGCCGGGGGTGGACGCGAGCAGGCAAGATAGCCGGGTGACCCTCCTTGATCTGATGCCGAAGCCCGCCACTCCCGACGCACTGTACGAGACGTTCGCCGCCTGGGCGCAGGAGCGCGGGATCACGCTGTACCCGGCGCAGGAGGAGGCCCTGATCGAGCTGGTGTCGGGGAACAACGTCATCCTCGCGACGCCGACCGGTTCGGGCAAGAGCCTGGTGGCGGCCGGCGCGCACTTCGCGGCGCTGGCGGAGGGCAAGCGGACCTTCTACACCGCGCCGATCAAGGCCCTGGTCTCGGAGAAGTTCTTCGACCTCTGCAAGATGTTCGGCACCGAGCAGGTCGGCATGATGACCGGCGACGCGAGCGTCAACCCGACCGCGCCGATCATCTGCTGCACCGCCGAGGTGCTGGCGCAGATCGCGCTGCGGGACGGCGCCCGGGCCGACGTCGGTCAGGTCGTCATGGACGAGTTCCACTTCTACGCGGAGCCGGACCGCGGCTGGGCCTGGCAGATCCCGATCCTCGAACTCCCGCAGGTGCAGTTCCTGCTGATGTCCGCGACGCTCGGTGACGTCCGCCGCTTCGAGGAGGACCTGACCCGCCGCACCGGGCGGCCGACCACGGTGGTCCGCTCGGCGACCCGGCCCGTCCCGCTCTTCTACGAGTACCGCCGCACCACCATGCACGACACCCTGGAAGAGCTGCTGAAGACCGGTCAGGCCCCGGTCTACGTCGTGCACTTCACGCAGAAGGAGGCCGTCGAGCGGGCGCAGTCGCTGATGAGCATCAACATGTGCTCGAAGGCGGAGAAGGACGCCATCGCCGACCTCATCGGCAACTTCCGATTCACCACCAAGTTCGGCCGCAACCTGTCCCGCTTCGTGCGGCACGGGATCGGCGTGCACCACGCGGGCATGCTGCCCAAGTACCGCCGACTGGTCGAACGGCTCGCCCAGGCGGGGCTGTTGAAGGTCATCTGCGGCACCGACACGCTCGGCGTCGGCGTCAACGTGCCGATCCGCACGGTGCTGTTCACCGCGCTCTCCAAGTACGACGGGGTGCGGGTGCGGGTGCTGCGCGCCCGGGAGTTCCACCAGATCGCCGGCCGGGCCGGGCGGGCCGGGTTCGACACCGTCGGGCAGGTCGTCGCCCAGGCGCCCGAGCACGTGATCGAGAACGACAAGGCCGTCGCCAAGGCGGGCGACGATCCGAAGAAGAAGCGCAAGATCGTCCGCAAGAAGGCGCCGGAGGGCTTCGTCGGCTGGTCCGAGGAGACCTTCGAACGGCTGATCGCCGCCGACCCCGAGCCGCTGGTCTCCCGTTTCAAGGTGAGCCACGCGATGCTGCTGTCGGTGATCGGCCGGCCCGGCAACGCCTTCGAGGCGATGCGCAAGCTGCTCACCGACAACCACGAGGAGCGCGGCGCGCAGCGCCGGCACATCCGCACCACGATCGCGATCTACCGCTCGCTGCTGCAGGGCGGCGTGGTCGAGCGGCTGCCGGAGCCGGACGCCGAGGGCCGGATCGTCCGGCTCACCCTCGACCTCCAGGAGAACTTCGCGCTCAACCAGCCGCTCTCCACCTTCGCGCTGGCCGCCTTCGAGCTGCTCGACCCGGCCTCGCCCTCGTACGCGATGGACGTCGTCTCGGTGGTCGAGGCCACCCTCGACGACCCGCGCCAGATCCTCGCCTCGCAGCAGAACAAGGCGCGCGGCGAGGCCATCGGCGAGATGAAGCGCGACGGCATCGAGTACGAGGAGCGGATGGAGCGGCTCCAGGAGATCACCTACCCGAAGCCGCTGGAGGAGCTGCTCACCCACGCCTACGAGGTGTACCGCCGGGCGCACCCGTGGATCGGCGACCACGAGCTGCGGCCGAAGTCCGTGGTCCGCGACCTGTACGAGCGGGCGATGACCTTCACGGACTACGTCGGCCACTACGACCTGGCGCGCACCGAGGGCATCGTGCTGCGCTACCTGGCCGGTGCCTTCAAGGCCCTGGAGCAGACCGTCCCCGACGACATCAAGACCGACGACCTCAAGGACGTCATCGCCTGGCTCGGCGAACTGGTCCGCCAGGTCGACTCCAGCCTGCTGGACGAGTGGGAGCAGCTGGCCAACCCGACCGACCCGCAGGCCCCCGAGGTCACGCTGGACGACAAGCCGGCGCCGGTGACGGCCAACGCGCGGGCGTTCCGGGTGCTGGTGCGCAACGAGCTGTTCCGCCGGGTCGAGCTGGCCGCGCTGGAGCACTACGACGCCCTCGGCGAGCTGGACGGCGAGTACGGCTGGAACGCGGACCGCTGGGCGGACGCGATGGACGGGTACTGGGAGGAGTACGACGACCTCGGGACCGGCCCGGACGCGCGCGGTCCGAAGATGCTGCTGATCGAGGAGGAGGACTCCTCCTGGAAGGTCCGGCAGATCTTCGACGACCCGGCCGGCGACCACGACTGGGGCATCAGCGCCGAGGTCGACCTGTACGGCTCCGACGAGGAGGGCCGGGCGGTCCTGCGGGTCACCGCGGTGGACCGGCTGGACGGCTGAGCACCCGGCCCGGACGGGCGACCGGCGGCGGGGCCCACCCGGGGTGGGCCCCGCCGCCGCGTCACATCCAGACGAAGGGCGCGCCGGCCGAGTAGGAGATCGCCCGGGTGGCCTCGTCGAGCGCCTGCTCGGCGACGGGCGCCGCGGTGATCGGGACGCCGGCCGGGGTGGAGACGACCGGAGCGGTGGGCGGGGCGCTGTGCGGCTCGACCGGCCGCGAGCTGGTGACCGTCACGTAGTGGCCGACCTCCTCGACGCGCTGCTCGGAGCCGGGCCTGGCGGCGGTGCCGGCGGGCTGGGCGGGGGCGGCGGAGGCGTCCTGGAGGATGAAGGCGAGCGCGCCCGGCTTGGCCCGCAGGGCCTCGGCGGCCCGCGCGGCCGCGGCCTGGTCGGGGAACCGCAGCAGGGTGACGCTGGAGAGCACCGGCTTGTCCTGGCCGGCGAAGCTGACGGCGAGGTAGGCCTGGCAGCCGCTGTCGCGCAGCAGGTCCTGGGTGCGGTCCTGGAGGGTCTCCGAGCAGTTCTCGCCCTGCCGGACGCCGGAGCGCCTGCCCTTGTAGCCGCCGACCTCGATCAGCCGCTGCGCGGGGAAGAGGGTGTCGACGTTGAGGCCCTCGGGGTCGGTCGCGGCGCGCGGCGGCGGGCTGCCGACCACGGGCGGGGTGCTGGAGGCGTCCTTGCTGGCCGGGCCGAGGCCGGGTATCCAGTCGCCGGGCGTCGGACGGGTGATGATCCAGCCGCCGGCGGCCACCACGCCCACCACCACGACCCAGCTCACGACCCGGCGGGCGCCGATTCTCCCGGCCGGCCCCCGGTAGGCCCCGGCCGGCCGGCCGACGGCGTGCTGTTCCTGGTCACCCGATGACGGGGTGCGCTCCCCCTGCGTGGTCATGGTGCAGATTCTAAGCAGTGCGCGGGTGGCGCAGATCACGGGGGCGGGCCGTTGACGATCACTCGCCCTACCGATCGGTAACCGCCGTCGGCGGCGACGTGACCTGCACCACTACCGTGAGCTGCGACACTGTGACAACTCGCACATCCTCCCGGGGATCTTCTGGTGGGTTTCCTCTGGCGTCGCCCGACGGCCAGCAGGCAGGATCAGCCCCATGGATCTGCTCGATACCCTCACCGCCAAGGGCCTGCGCGGGGAAATCCCCACCCGCGAGGAGGCCCTGGCCGTCCTCGCCACCACCGACGACGAGCTGCTGGACGTGGTCGCGGCCGCCGGGCGGGTGCGCCGGCAGTGGTTCGGCCGCCGGGTCAAGCTCAACTACCTGGTGAACCTGAAGAGCGGGCTCTGCCCGGAGGACTGCTCGTACTGTTCGCAGCGGCTGGGCTCCAAGGCCGAGATCCTCAAGTACACCTGGCTGAAGCCGGACCAGGCCGCCGAGGCGGCCAAGGCGGGCGTCGCCGGCGGTGCCAAGCGGGTCTGCCTGGTGGCCAGCGGACGCGGCCCGACGGACCGTGACGTCGAGCGGGTGGCCGACACCATCTCGGCCATCAAGGACGCCGACCCGGCCGTCGAGATCTGCGCCTGCCTGGGCCTGCTCTCCGACAACCAGGCCGAGCGGCTGAAGGCGGCCGGCGCCGACGCGTACAACCACAACCTCAACACCTCCGAGGGCACCTACGGCGACATCACCACCACCCACACCTACGCGGACCGGGTGGACACCGTGCAGAAGGCGCACGGCGCCGGCCTGTCCGCCTGCTCCGGCCTGATCGCGGGCATGGGCGAGAGCGACGGGGACCTGGTGGACGTGGTCTACGCGCTGCGCGAGCTGGGCTCGGACTCGGTGCCGGTCAACTTCCTCATCCCGTTCGAGGGCACCCCGCTGGCCAAGGAGTGGAACCTCACCCCGCAGCGCTGCCTGCGGATCCTGGCGATGGTCCGCTTCGTCTGCCCCGACGTCGAGGTGCGGATCGCGGGCGGGCGCGAGGTCCACCTGCGCTCGCTGCAGCCGCTGGGCCTGCACATCGCCAACTCGATCTTCCTCGGCGACTACCTGACCAGTGAGGGCCAGGCCGGCCAGGCCGACCTCGACATGATCAAGGACGCGGGCTTCGATGTGGAGGGGGCCGGCGAGGCCACCCTGCCCCGGCACCGGGCCGACGTGGCGGCGGCCGCCGAGGGCAGCGCGTGCGGCACGAGCGGCGGCTGCGGACCGTGCGGCGGGCACGCCGCGCCGGCCGTCGAGGAGACGGTGGCCGCGGCGGTCACCGAGGCCGAGGAGGACGCCGCCGGGGCGAACGCCGACGGCGGGCTGCGCAGCGACCTCGTCCGGGTCCGGCGGCGCGGCGCCGGTACCGAGCTGGCACCCAACGCCTGACCGTTCCCAGCGAAAGACTCACCATGGCTCAGCTGCCCCATGACACCCTCCTCGCCCTCGACCGGGCGCACGTCTGGCACCCGTACGGTCCGATGCCCGGCACCGTCACCCCCTACGTCGTCGAATCGGCGTCCGGGGTGCGGCTGCGGCTCGCCGAGCCCGTCGCGGGCCGACGCGAGCTGATCGACGGAATGTCGTCCTGGTGGGCGGCGATCCACGGCTACGGGCACCCGGTGCTGGACGAGGCGGTGCGGGACCAGCTGGGCCGGATGAGTCACGTGATGTTCGGCGGGCTCACCCACGAGCCCGCCGTCCGGCTGGCCGCCCGGCTGGTGGAGATCACCCCGGAGCCGCTGCGGCACGTCTTCCTGGCCGACTCCGGCTCGGTGGCGGTCGAGGTCGCGATGAAGATGTGCCTGCAGTACTGGCAGTCCGTCGGCCGGCCCGCCAAGCGACGGCTGCTCACCTGGCGCGGCGGCTACCACGGGGACACCTTCCACCCGATGTCGGTCTGCGACCCGCAGGGCGGCATGCACCACCTCTGGGGCGGCGTGCTGCCCGGCCAGCTCTTCGCGCCGCAGCCGCCGGCCGGCTTCGACGCGCCGCTGGCCGCCGGTTACGCCGCGGACTTCGCCGCGCTGGTGGAACGCCACGCGGACGAACTGGCCGCCGTCATCGTCGAGCCGGTGGTGCAGGGCGCGGGCGGGATGCGGTTCCACTCCCCCGCCTACCTGCGGATGCTGCGCGAGCTCTGCGACCGGCACGGGGTGCTGCTCGTGTTCGACGAGATCGCCACCGGGTTCGGGCGCAGCGGCGCGCTGTTCGCGGCCGACCACGCGGGCGTCTCGCCGGACGTGATGTGCCTGGGGAAGGCGATGACCGGCGGCTACCTCACCATGGCGGCCACGCTCTGCACCGCCGAGGTCGCGGACGGGATCAGCCGGGGCGAAATGCCGGTGCTGGCGCACGGGCCGACGTTCATGGGCAACCCGCTGGCCGCGGCCGTCGCCAACGCGTCGATCGACCTGCTGCTCGGCCAGGACTGGCAGGTCGAGGTGAAGCGGATCGAGGGTGGCCTGCGGGACGGTCTGGCGGGCGCCGCCGAGCTGCCCGGGGTCCGGGACGTGCGGGTGCAGGGCGCCATCGGCGTCGTGCAGCTCGACCACCCGGTGGACGTCGGGGCGGCCACCGAGGCGGCCGCGCGGGAGGGCGTCTGGCTGCGGCCCTTCCGGGACCTCCTCTACACGATGCCGCCGTACGTGACGCAGGACGAGGACGTGGCGCGGATCGCCGCGGCCGTGACGGCGGCGGCGGTGGCCGGATGAGCGCGCGGATCCTCTTCGTCACGGGCACCAACACCGAGGTCGGCAAGACCGTCGCCACGGCGGCCGTCGCCTCGGCGGCACTGCGCGCCGGCTCACGGGTCGCGGTGCTGAAGCCGGGGCAGACCGGCCTGGCCGCCGGTGAGCCGGGCGACGTCGACGACGTCCGGCGGCTGGCGGGCGCGCTCACCACGCGTGAACTGGCCCGCTACCCGGAGCCGCTGGCACCGAACACGGCGGCGCGGCGGGCCGGGCTGCCCCCGGTGTCGCCCGCCGAGGTGGTGACCGCGGTCACCGAGCTGGCCGCGACGCACGACCTGGTCCTGGTCGAGGGCGCCGGCGGGCTGCTGGTGCACTTCGACGACGAGGGCCGGACCCTGGCGGACCAGGCCCGGGCGGTGATCGGGGCCGGGCTGGCGGCGGAGGTGCTGCTGGTGGCCTCGGCTGGGCTGGGCACGCTCAACATCGTCTCGCTCACGGCGGAGGCGCTCCGGGCCCGCGAGCTGCCGCTGGCCGGGGTGGTCGTCGGCTCCTGGCCGCAGCTGCCCGGGCTCGCCGAGCGCTGCAACCTCGCCGACCTGCCGCGGTCGGCGGGTGCGCCCCTGCTCGGCGCCCTGCCGGAACGCGCGGGCGCCGCCGCGGACTTCGCCGCCCTGGCCGCCGCCTCGCTGGCACCGGAGCTGGGCGGCACCTGGGACGCCCGGGCCTTCGCCCGGACCCATGAGCCGGTCGCCGGCCAGGCGGTGTCCTAGCTCCTGGCGCCTCGAACGCGGGCGGGCGACCCCGGGACCGACCGGGCCGCCCGCCCGCGCCATGACGCTGCGCCCCCGGTGTACTCCCCGGTGTGCCCGGGTGCTCCCCGGGGGCGGCGTGGTGTCGGCCGCAGTGCGGCGCGGTGGGCCCGCGGTTCCCGCCGTCAGCCCTTCGCCGCGGGACCGGACCGGCCGAGGGTGAATTCGAGGTTGGGCCGCTCGGCCTTGGGGGCGTTGATCCGCAGCGTCGTGTACTCACCGCCGCTCAGTCCGCCGAGTGTCACCGTGGCAGCGGGCGCGGCGAGGCCGCCGGCCGCGTTCCCCTCCCACAGCCGGCCCGTGGCGGTGGGGCTCAACCCGCCCCAGCCCGTCCAGACCAGCCCCGACAGCAGCGCCGCGCCCTTGCTGCACGCGAGGCTGAAGGACGTGGGCGCGGTGAGCGGCTTGCCCTCGCATCCGTAGATCACGGCGTCCGCCGCGGCCGGCTCCGACGGCGTCCCGGCGGCCGAGGCGGACGGCACGACGCCCGGCGACGTCGGCTGCGGTACGGGCGGCACCGGGACGGTGGGCGACGAGGAGGCGGTGGACGTCGCCGTGGCCGGGGCCGTGGGCCGTACCGACGGTGCCGCGGCCGTCCCGGTGCTCGAACAACCCGCGACCGCGAACAGCAGCGCGAACACCCCGGTGGCGAGACCGGCCGTGCCGCGCCGCCGCCCCACTGCCGTCCCTGCGGCTTGGCCTGCCATGGTCCCCCCGTTGCCCGGTGTTCGTCGATCCACTCGAAGAAGTCCGCCCCAGGGTACCCGCACCCCGGCCGGGCGCGACGGCCGATCCACCGATCCAGCTGGCGGGCACGGAGGTTGAGTCGGCGTCACCCCGCCCTGCCGCTCCTTCGCGGCGCCCGGTCACGGCGCACCGGTCGGGGCGCACCGGTCGGGGCGCACCGGTCGGGGCGCACCGACGCCACCCGCCCCGGACCGGAACGGCTGTTCGTTTCCGTCCGTGAACAAATCGTGGATCTTGTTGCCCCGCGCCGCCGACCGTGCACAGGATGGGTCGACCCTCGACCGGGGGGCTGACAGGAGGCGATCAACCGTCGTGCCCGGTAAGCAGATACACCTCGCCGTGTTCTTTCCCGGGATCGGGAGCGGCACCGTCTGGTCCGACCCCCGGGCGGGGAGCCAGATCGACTTCGACTCGTTCCGCCACCTCGCGCAGACCGCCGAGCGCGGTAAGTTCGACTTCTTCTTCCTCGCCGAGGGGCTGCGACTGCGCGAGCACAAGGGCGAGATCCACGAGCTCGACGTGGTCGGCCGGCCGGAGGCGCTCACGGTGCTGAGCGCGCTGGCGGCCGTGACCGAGCGGATCGGCCTGGCCGCGACCGTCAACTCCACCTTCAACGAGCCGTACGAGGTCGCACGGCGGCTCGCGACGCTGGACCACCTGAGCGAGGGCCGGGCGGCCTGGAACGTGGTGACCAGCTGGGACGAGTTCACCGGGGAGAACTTCCGCCGGGGCGGGTTCCTCGCCGAGGCGGACCGCTACTCCAGGGCCGCCGAATTCCTCCGGACGGCGCGGGAGTTGTGGGACAGCTGGGCGCCCGACGAGCTGCCGCCGGACCAGCCCGGCGGGCGGTTCGTCCGGGCCGGGGCGGGTGAGTTCGCCCACCGGGGAGAGCACTTCGACATCGCCGGGCGGTTCAACACGCCCCGGCCGCCGCAGGGGCACCCGGTGGTCATCCAGGCCGGCGAGTCCCCGCAGGGCCGGGAGTTCGCCGCCTCCGACGCGGACGTGATCTTCAGCCGGTACGGCCGGCTCGACGAGGCGCGGGAGTTCTACCGGGACGTGAAGGGCCGGCTCGCCGCCCACGGCCGCGCACCGGAGGAGCTGAAGATCCTGCCGGCGGTGTCGTACGTCCTCGGCGACACCACCGAGGAGGCGCACGAGCGCGCCGCCGACATCCGCCGGGCGCAGATCGGCCCGGCGACGGCGATCGCCCATCTGGAGGCGATCTGGGGCCGTGACCTCTCCGACCACGATCCGGACGGCCCGCTGCCGGACGTCGAACCCGACCCGGAGAGCCTGCTGCTCAAGGGGCACGCGATGGTCCGCGGCGACCGGGCCGCGACCGCCCGGAAGTGGCGCGAGCTCGCGAAGGAGCGCGGACTGAGCATCCGGGAGCTGGTCGCCGAGGTCACCGGGCAGCAGACCTTCATCGGCACCCCCCGCGAAGTCGCCGACGCGATGGACGAGTTCGTCCAGAGCGACGGTTCGGACGGCTTCGTGATCACCCCGCACCTCACGCCCGGCGGGCTGGACGAGCTGGTCGACCGGGTGGTGCCGCTCCTCCAGGAGAAGGGCGTGTACCGCACCGACTACACCGGCAGCACGCTCCGCGACCACCTCGGGTTGCGGGCCCCCCGGCGACAGACCCAGGAGACCACCTCGTGACCCGGCAGCACCGGCCCCCGCTCCACCTCGCCGTCGCCCTGGACGGCGCCGGCTGGCACCCCGCCGCCTGGCGCGCCGACGGCGCCCGGCCCGGCGGGCTGTTCACCCCCGGCTACTGGGCCGAACTGGTCGCGGAGGCGGAGCGCGGGCTGCTCGACCTGGTGACCTTCGAGGACTCACTCTCCGTCCAGTCCGCCGACCTCACCGGGCCGGACCGGCGGACCGACCAGGTCCGCGGCCGGCTGGACGCCGTCCTGGTGGCGAGCCGGGTGGCACCGCTCACCTCCCGGATCGGGCTCGTCCCCACCACCAACGTCACCCACACCGAGCCCTTCCACCTCTCCACCGCCATCGCCACGCTGGACTTCGCCAGCCGGGGCCGGGCCGGCTGGCGGCCCCAGCTCTCCTCCCGCGCCGACGACGCGGCCCTCTTCGGGCGCCGCACCACCCCGCAGATCACCGCCGCCGACGTCGGGGTACCCGGCGGGATCGCCCGCCGGCTGCGGCCACTGTTCGACGAGGCCGCCGACGCGGTCGAGGTGGTGCGGCGGCTCTGGGACAGCTGGGAGGACGACGCGGAGATCCGCGACACGGCCACCGGACGGTTCATCGACCGCGACCGGCTGCACCCCGTCGACTTCAGCGGTGCGCACTTCAGCGTCCGCGGCCCGTCCATCACGCCGCGCCCGCCCCAGGGCCAGCCACTGGTCGCCGTCCTCGCGCACGCCGGCATCCCGTACGAACTCGCCGCGCGGGGCGCCGACCTGGCGTTCGTCACCCCGCACTCGCGCGAGGGTTCGGTCACGGCCCTGGGCGACCTCGCGGCGGCGAGGACGACGGTCGGCCGGCCGGCCGACTTCCCGCTCAGGGTCTTCGCCGACCTGCTGGTGTTCCTGGACGACCGGCCCGGCGCCGCCGCCGAGCGCAAGGAGCGCCTGGACGACTTGAACGGCTCACCGCTGCGCTCGGACGCCGAGATCTTCACCGGCACGCCCTCCGAACTCGCCGATCTGCTGCTGGAGCGGCAGGAGGTCGGGCTGGACGGTTTCCGGCTGCGCCCCGGCGAGCTGCCGCACGACCTCGTGGCCGTCACCCGCGGGCTCGTCGCCGAGCTCCAGCGGCGGTCCGCCTTCCGCACCGGCTACACGGCGGACACCCTGCGCGGCCACCTCGGCCTCGCCCGCCCCGCCAACCGGTACGCCGCCGATCGGGGTGTCGCGGATCGGGGTGTCGCGGACCCGAGCTGACGGGGTGCCGGTGCCTGACGTCAGGCGTCCAGGGCCTTGACCCAGCGGGTCCACTGCGGCTGCGGCCCGTAACCGG
The DNA here is from genome assembly GCF_040655255.1 of Kitasatospora sp. NPDC050463. Classification (NCBI taxonomy): domain Bacteria; kingdom Bacillati; phylum Actinomycetota; class Actinomycetes; order Kitasatosporales; family Streptomycetaceae; genus Kitasatospora; species Kitasatospora sp. NPDC050463. Next base: position 5,748 of record NZ_JBFAJO010000055.1, on the reverse strand, counting down.
CCGTCTGCCAGGTGCGCTGTCCCCGGGCGTTGTCGTCGAGCACCATCGCGTCGGCGCGGCGGCCCCCGAGGGCGCTGAAGCGGGCCTCCGCGGCGGCCAGCAGCGCCGCGCCGATCCCCCGGCGGCGGTACGCCGGGTCGACGGCGAGGCGGTAGAGGTGGCAGCGCCAGCCGTCCCAGCCGGCGATCACGGTGCCGACGACGGTCGCCGGGTCGTCGGCGGGGGTGGCGACGATCAGGCACTCCGGGTCGCGCCCGAGCAGGGCCGCCACCCCGTCGGCGTCGTCCGTGATGCTGGTCCCCTTGGCCGCGCGCGCCCAGAGCGCGAGCAGGGCGGGGATCTCGTCGGGGGTGGCGGTGCGCAGCGCGATCTCGGTGGTCATGCCGGTGTGTCTACCAGGGCGCCCGGCGCGACCGCCGGGAATTTCGCGGTACGGGACCGCCCCGGCCCCGGCCCCGGCCCACCGCACCCGCTCTCACGCGGCATCAGCCGGTCTCGCCCGGTCTCAGCCGGCCGGAGCGGCGAGCTCCCAGACGGTGGTCGTCTTGAGCGCGGCGTCCTCCAGGTCCGCCACGACCGGCACCCGGTACGCGGCCAGCTCCGTGAAGCGCCCGCGCGGCAGGTACGCCCGCCCCGGGTCGCCGACGATCACCACCGCGCCGCGCGCCCGGGCCCGCTCCAGGAACGGCAGGAACCGCGCGGCCATCGCCCGCTCGTAGAAGACGTCCCCGGCCAGCACCACGTCGGCCGGAGCGCCGTCCCCGTCCAGGAGGTCCTCGACCGCCGCCGCCACCCGGACCCCGTTGGCCTCCGCGTTGATGCCGATGGCCGCCACCGCGTAGGCGTCGATCTCGGCGGCGCGCACCGAACGCGCTCCCCGCATCGCCGCCGCGATCGCCACCAGCCCGGACCCGGCCGCCAGATCGAGCACCGTCCGCCCGGCCACCACCTCGGGGTGGTCGAGCACATAGCGCGCCACGCCGACCCCGCCCGCCCAGGCGAAGGCCCAGAACGGCGGCGCCAGTCCCACCTCTCCCCGCACCGACTCGGTGGTCTCCCAGAGCTCGATGGCGTCGTCCGCCATGTGCAGGCTGATCTCGGGGACGAAGGGCACCGGCGCGGGGCTGGTCTCACTCCGCACGAAGTCCCGGTCGGACAGCACCACCGCACCCGGACGACCATCGCGCGTCTCGTTCAACATGACCGCAGCATAGAGGTTCCCCGGTGGCCGGCCGCGCGCCCGACCGCGGCGGCCGGGGCACCGGCCGCCGGTGCCGGCGAGGTCGCGGGAGCATCCCGTGACGCGCTGGAACCCCGGACCACGCACGGCCACCCGGTGCGTACCATTTCGATACCGAAGCCTGGATGAGCTGCGGAGATGCTCGCCCGCCGGGCCGGGGCCCGGGTAGCATCCGGCACGAGCCCTCCGGGTCTGGTGCAGGCGGCCCAGCGCTGTCGTGCCGCGTTCCGGGCGGCGGACTCTCGCGGGACATTCGGTGGTCACCGCGCACTCGGCACCGCGCGCCAGGGCTGTCGCGCGAACGGCGAAGGGCAGCGTCTTGGCGGATCGGCTCACCGGAGGAGACTCCTCGCTGCTGCGGCGTATCAACGCGGCGGTCACGCTTCGGGCGCTGCGGGCCGGCCACTCGGTGACCCTCACTCAGCTGGTCGGGGACACCGGGCTGTCCCGGCCCACGGTGGAGGGCGTGATCGAGGGGCTGGTCGAGACCGGCCTGGTCGCCGAGGTGGACCAGCCCCAGAACGGCGGCCAGCCGGGCGGCGGCCGGCGCGGGAGACCGGCCCGCTGGTTCCGCTTCCGCGCCGAGGCCGGACACATCCTCGGCGTCGAGATCGGCGTGCACGACCTGCGGGTCGTCCTGGCCGACCTGACCGGCCAGGTGGTGGGCAGTCACTTCCGCCCGATCGAGGAGACCCTGGACGCGGAGGAGCGCCTCAGCGCCGTCCGCACGGCGGTCGCCGAGGTGCTGCGCAAGGCCTGCGTCTCCCGGGACAACCTGTGGGCGGTCGGCGTCGGCACCCCCGGCATCGTGGACCGCGACGGCACCGTTCAGCTCGGCACCGCCATGCCCGGCTGGACCGGCCTGGACCTGGGCGCCCGGCTGCGCCGCTCGTTCCGCTGCCCGGTCATGATCGAGAACGATGCCAACCTGGCCGCCATCGCCGAGCACTGGCAGGGGGCGGCGGTCGGCGCCGACGACGTCGTGTTCGTCATGGCCGGCCTCAGCCCGGGCGCCGGCTCACTCATCAACGGCCGCCTGCACCGCGGCTTCGGCGGCGCGGCCGGCGAGATCGGCGCGCTGCACCTGCTCGGCCAGGAGGTCACCCCCGAGCGCCTGCTCTCCACCACCGGCAAGCCGCTCAACCCGCTGGACGAGGCGGCCGTCGCCCGGGTGTTGAAGCTCGCCCGCGAGGGCGACGAGGTGGCGAAGATCGCGACGGACCGCTTCCTGACCCGCCTGGTGCAGAGCGTCGCCGCCCTGGTGCTGGCGATCGACCCCCAGCTGGTGGTCGTCGGCGGCTGGGCCGCCGGCCTCGACGGCGTGCTGGAACCGCTGCGCGAACGCCTCGCCCAGTTCACCCTGCGCGCGCCCGAGGTGGCGCTGGCCGCACTCGGCTCGGAAGTGGTCGCGATGGGCGCCCTGCGGGTGGCGCTCGACCAGGTGGAGGAGCAGCTCTTCGCCGTCGACCCGCCGACCGGCGGCGTCCCCCGGGGGTGACGCCGGGTCCGCCCGGGGTGGCCCCGGGCAGGCCCCGGTCCGCCCCGCACGGGTCTGGAACGGCCCAGGCCCGGATACCTGTGGGGTGTCCGGGCCTGGGCCTGAGGGTGTGCGGGAGATGGTTCAGGAGGCGGTGCGCACCTCGGTGGTGGCCGCGACGGGAGTGACCTCGACCAGGCCGGTCTCGCCGAAGGTGAGCTTGCAGGTGTCGGCGCGGTAGGTGGAGACGGCCAGCGCGACCAGGCGGCCGCCGGCCGCGTACTGGGTGGTCATCACCAGGACCGGCGAGCCGGGCGGGCGCTCCAGCAGGGCGGCCTGCTCGGCCTCGGCGACGCCCAGCTCGACCGAGCGGGACTCGCCGTCGACCTCCAGCCGCTCCAGCTGACGCAGCACCGAACGGGCGCGGTCGCTCTCGGCACGGAAGCCGGGCAGGTGCGGCAGCGCGGAGGCCGGCACGTGCAGCGACTCGGTCGCCACGTTCTGGCCCTGGAGCATGCGGACCCGGCGGACGGTGTGCACGGTGGCGCCCTCGGCGATGCCGAGGCCCTTGGCGAGCTGCGGCGTGGCCGGGGCGGTGGTGCAGTCGACCGTTCGCCACGCCTGGCTGCGGGCGGTACCGGGCCAGCCCTCCTCGTGGCGGTTGACCGGCACGCCGACCCGGGGGGCGGCGATCAGGGTGCCGATGCCCCGGCGGCGGACCAGCCGGCCCTCCAGCTCCAGTTGGTCGAGCGCCTGGCGCAGGGTGGCCCGGGCCACGCCGAAGCGGGCCGACAGCTCGCGCTCGTTGGGGAGGATCTGCCCGGTGGAGAACTCGGTGTCGATCGCGCGGAGCAGCACCGTGCGCAGGTGCCAGTACTTCGGTTCCGGTACCGCCGTGAGCTGCCCTGTCGTTCCCACCGTGGCCTCCACCCTGCTTTGTCCGCCCTGCCGAAAGGAGGGCGGACCCGGCCCGCTGTCCGCTGTTGCGGCAGGTGGGAGAGCGGGCTTTATCCGTCCTTCTTTATTAAAGGTCTTTGCAGTAAGTGACCCTAGGGGCTGTCTCGGGAGATGGTCAAGACCAATGACGGCGGTTGGCGCGGATGTCGCGCGGATTCATGCCGCGTTCACGACAGACCGACATCCGGACGCCGCCCGACCGCGTCGACCCGCGGGTCGGACGCCCGGCTCGGTAGGCTGCCCGGGTGATCGTGGTGACGAGTGTGAACGTGAACGGAATCCGGGCGGCGGCCAAGAAGGGCTTCGTCGAGTGGCTGGCGGCCACCGAGGCGGACGTGATCTGCCTGCAGGAGGTGCGCTCGGAGCCCGAGCAACTGCCCGCCGAGCTGCGCGACCTCGACGGCTGGCACGCGGCCTGGGCGCCGTCCTCCGCCAAGGGCCGCGCGGGCGTCGCCGTGCTGTCGCGGCGGGAGCCGGAGCGCACGGTGGTCGGATTCGAATCGGCGGAATTCGACAATTCGGGCAGATATCTCGAAATCGACCTGCCGGGGCTGACCGTGGCCAGCCTCTACCTCCCCTCCGGCGAGGTCGGCACCGAACGCCAGGAGGAGAAGGAACGCTTCATGGCGGAGTTCCTGGTGCACCTCGGAAAGCTGCGCACCCGAGCCGCCGCCGAGGGCCGGGAGGTCGTCGTCTGCGGCGACTGGAACATCGCCCACCGTCCGGAGGACCTCAAGAACTGGAAGGCCAACCAGAAGTCGGCCGGCTTCCTCCCCGAGGAGCGCGCCTGGCTCACCCGCGTCTACGAGGAAGCCGGCTACGTCGACGTCGTCCGCCGCCTCCACCCCGACCGCACCGGCCCCTACTCCTGGTGGTCCTACCGCGGCCGGGCCTTCGACAACGACTCGGGCTGGCGCATCGACCTCCAGGTCGCCACGCCGGGCCTGGCCGCCAAGGCCGTCGAGGCCTACGTCGAACGCGCCGCCTCCCACGCCGAGCGCTGGTCCGACCACGCCCCTGTCACCGCAGTCTTCGACCTGGCGGTTCACTGAGGCTCGCCAAGGACCGGTCAGTCGCTGTTGGTTGACTCGCTGTCACCGACAATCCGCACTCACCCGCCCATGCGCGGGCAGGGCGTCTTCGCGTGACACCGAGTCGGCCGACGGCCGTGCGGTTGACGGCCCGAGACCGCCCGAAAGGTTTGTAAAGAGCTGCTCGACTCCCAAGGTGCGCAAACGGCCGAAGCGGTACACGAACGCCGAGTCCGCAGAGCTCACGTAGCCACTGATCGGCCACATAGTCGCGATGCTGGAGCAGGAGGTGCGCGAGGCTGCAACCTCCTCTGCTCCCCGAGGCACCGACTGCCCAGACATCCCGGCGCCGTCAGCCTGCCTGCGGGTTGCCAGCAGGTTCAGGGGCATCGCGCCGAGTGCGGACTCGGGCCGCGCGGGATCCCGTTGCGACGGAGCAGCGGAAGCTCCGGGAGACCAGGGACCGACGTCAGCCACCACGCACCGGCGGCGGTAGCGAGTTGTCACCTTGGCCTGCTCCAACTCGCCTGCAGCATCGTCTGCCTGCGGAAGCCTGGGACCTCAAAATAATCTGGCCCATCAACTTCAGGTGCACCGCCGACTCTCTTCGATCGCTTTCAGCCCCCGACCGTACGAGTTCGAGCTGTACTACGACCTGTAGAGGGCTCTCTGACCTGCGGGAACGCTGTCTTCGGACCCGCCGTCGACCGTCTGCCGACTCGCGATGTGAAATGAGAGTGAAACGGAGAACGGGCCTGCAGAGCGCCCGAGCCCGTCAGTTTCCTGTGCCTGGCCGGCAGGCGGCCCTCGCCGGACGGAAGCCGGTACCGAGGATGTTGTTGCGCCGCGCCGAGTTCGATCTGTACTAGTGCAGCGCCGCATTGATCCTGCGCGGGTCAAGTGGCCTTGAGTGGGGTGCCGTCGTATGTCCAGCGAAACGGCCGGGCTTCGTCGTTGTAAGCGATGGTGAAGTCGCGGATCTTGTCGATGAGGTCGCCTCGGGAGGTGAACTCGCCCCGGCGGAGGAGACGGCGGGCGAGGAT
>NZ_JBFAJO010000054.1:0-64612 GCF_040655255.1 Kitasatospora sp. NPDC050463 | reverse complement strand
GGGGCTGGGGGGGCGGGGGGGGGGCCGGGGGCGGGGCCCCCCCCCCCCCCCCCCCCCCCCACCCCCCCCCCCGCCGGGTCCGGGTGGCGGCGCTACTGCCCGAGGACCACCAGCCGCCCGGTGCTGCGGCCGTCCGCGACGCGTTGGACGGCCTCGGCCGCCCCGCTGAGCGGGAGGCGGGCGCTCACCAGTGGACGGACCACGCCGGCCTCGGCCAGCCGGGTCAGCTCCTCGTGGGCGGCCAGCACGGCCTGCGGGTCGCGGGTGTTGTAGAGACCCCAGTGCAGCCCGAGGATGCTGTAGTTCTTCACCAGCGCGTGGTTCAGCGCGGGCGCCGGGATCCGGCCCTCGAAGGCGACGCACCGGGTGGAGCCGGTGTAGGCCGCGCCGCCGACCGGGTCGAAGACCACGTCCGCGCCGCGGCCGCCGGTGGCCTCCTTGACCGCCGCGGTGAAGTCCTCGGCGGTCCGGTCCACCACCAGGTCGGCGCCGAGCTCGCGGGCGACGGCCGCTTTGTCGGTGCCGCCGACGACGGCGATCACCCGCGCGCCGGCCGCCCGGCCGAGCTGGACCGCCGCGCTGCCGACCCCGCCCGCCGCCGCGTGCACCAGCAGCGTCTCGCCGGCCCGCAGGCCGGCCCGCCGGTGCAGGGCGAACCACGCGGTCTGGTGGCCGATGTGCAGCGCGGCCGCCTCCGCGTCGTCCAGCACCCCCGGCGCCCGGAAGGCCGCCGCGGCGTCCAGCAGGGCGTACTCGGCGAAGGCGCCGCCGGGCAGCACCGGGGTGCCGATCACCCGCTCGCCCGCGCGCTCCCCGGCCACCACCTCGCCGCAGAGCTCGACGCCGGGGGTGAACGGCAGCGGCGGGCGGACCTGGTACTGGCCGCGCACCATCAGCGCGTCCGGGAAGTTGACCGCGGCGGCCCTGACCCGGACCAGCAGCTGGCCCGGCCCGGGGACCGGCCGCGGTACGTCCCCGGCCAGCCGCAGCACCGCGGCCGGCTCGCCCAACTCGGTGACCTGCCAGGCCCTCACAGCGCCTCGTTCCTTTCGAGCTCCCGCTGGAGCCGGTTCATCCCGCCGAGCCAGCGGTCCGGGTCGGTGGCCCGCACCGCGTAGTACTCGGCGACCTCGGGGTGCGGCAGGATCAGGAAGCGGTCCTCGCGCAGCCCGGCCAGCAGGGCGCCGGCGACGTCCGAGGGGTCCAGCGCGGTCGGCGCCAGCAGCGCCTCGCCGACCGCGCCGGTCGAGGCCAGCATGTCGGTGCGCACCCCCTGCGGGCAGAGCGCGTGCACCCGCACGCCCCGGTGGCGGTAGGTGGCGGCGAGCCACTCGGCGAAGGCGAGCGCGCCGTGCTTGGTGACGGCGTACGGGGCCGAGCCGAGCATGGTGAGGACTCCGGCGGCCGACACGGTGGCCACGAACCGCCCGCTGCCGCGCTCCAGCCAGCGGGGGAGCAGCAGGTCGGCCGCGCGGACGTGGGCGAGCACGTTGACCTCCCAGGCACTCGCCCAGGCGGCGGCCGGCGCGCCCGCCCCGCCGACCGGGGCGACGCCGGCGTTGGCGCACCAGACGTCGATGTCGCCGAGGACCGCGCGGGCCCGGTCGACCAGGGCGGCGACGCCCTCGGCCGAGGCCGCGTCGCCGGGGACGGCGGTGCCGCCGCACTCGGCCGCCACCGTCCGGGCGGCTGCGGCGTCGAGGTCGTTGACGACCACCCGGGCGCCGGCCGCCGCGAAGGCGCGGGCCAGCGCGGCGCCGATGCCCCGACCGGCGCCGGTGACCACCACGCCCTGGCCCGCGTACGCGCCGCCCCGGTCGCCGGGCCCGTTCGCCACGGCGCTCACATTCCGCCGCCGAGGGTGACGCCGCCGTCGACGACCAGGGTCTGGCCGGTGATCCAGGAGGCGTCCGAGGAGAGCAGGAAGGCGACCGCGCCCGCGACGTCCTCCGGTACGCCGAGGCGGCCCAGCGGGTACGCGGCGGCGACCTGCTCCTCGCGGCCTTCGTAGAGCGCCTCGGCGAACCTGGTCTTGACCACGGCCGGTGCCACGGCGTTCACCCGGATGCCCTGACCGCCGAGTTCGGCGGCCAGCTCGGTGGTGAGCCGGATCAGGGCGGCCTTGGAGACCCCGTACATGCCGATGCCGAGTGAGGCGCGGATGCCCGAGATGGAGGCGACGTTGACGACCGAGCCGCCGTGCTCGCCCATCCAGGCGGCGTGTGCCCGACGGGTCCAGGCCAGCGGGGCGAGCACGTTGACGGCGAGGATCTTCGCGGCGGCCGCCTCGTCGGTGTCCAGCACCGGGCCGAAGACCGGGTTGATGCCGGTGTTGTTGACCAGGTGGTCGAGCCGGCCGAAGGCCTCCATCGTGCGGGCCACCGCTTCGTCCTGGTGGGCCGGGTCGTCCGCCTTGCCCGCGACGCCGATGGCGACCTCGGGGCCGCCCAGGTCGCGGACGGCCTCGGCGAGCGGCTCGGGGGTGCGGGCGGTCAGGCAGACCCGGGCGCCGCGGGCGATCAGTTCGCGCGCGATCCCGAGGCCGATGCCCCGGCTGGATCCGGTGACGACGGCCACCTGGCCCTTGAAGGAGTGCACCACGGAGGGTCCTTTCGCGCGGTTCTGCGGGAGTTGTCCGGTACCGCGGTGTCGGCCGCCGGTCGGCCGCACGGCCCGGGCTCGTGACTAAGCGCTTGCTTAGCATGCTGTCGGTGCGGGACCCTGTCAACAGTCGGCCGGGCCCCTCCCCGGCCGGTACGGCCGGAATTCCGGTACGACTTGTCTGGGAGGATGGCGCCATGACCAGCACGCCCATCGCCGAGCTCTGGCCCACCCCGCCCGGCGTCGCCGATGCCCGCCCCGAGGCGGCGTTCCGGCTGCTCCGGGCCGCCGTCGAGTCGTTCGCGGAGCGCGGCTTCCACGCGACCACCACCCGGGACATCGCCACCGGCGCCGGCATGAGCCCGGCCGCGCTGTACATCCACTACCCGTCCAAGGCCGCCCTGCTGGCCGAGATCAGCCGGGCCGGCCACGCGGCCACCCTGGCGCTGGTCCGGGACGCGGTGGCGGGCGGGGGTGACCCGGTGGCCCGGATGCGGCGTCTGGTGGAGGAGTTCACGGCCTGGCACGCCCGGGCGCGGACGGTCGGCCGGGTGGTCAACTACGAGCTGCACGCCCTGCCGGCGGACGCCTACACGGTGGTCGCGGCCCTGCGGCTGGACATCGAGCGCGAGGTCAGCGCCCTCATCGAGGAGGGTGTCTCGGCCGGTGCCTTCCAGGTCGCCGAGGTCCGCACGGCGGCCCGCGCCGTCACCTCGCTGGGGATCGACGTGTCCCGCTGGTACACCGACCGCAGCAGCGAGACCCCGGAGGAACTCGGCCGCCGCTACGGCGAGTTGGTGCTGCGAATGCTGGGAGCGCAGGTCGGCTGAGGTGCGGGGCTACGGCTTGACGGCGGTGTGCACGTACCACTTCACGTAGTCCCGCACCTGGTACATCTCCACCACCGACCGCAGGCCGAGCCACTTCTCCGCCGGACCGAACAGGCGCAACAGCGCGTACGGCAGCCGGAAGTAGGCGTAGAGCGCGTCCGAGGTCGGGCGGTACCGGTCCGTGGCGTCCAGGGCCTCCTCGACCCGGAAGCCCGCCTCGGTGAGCAGCCGGCCCAGGCTGTCGGAGTCGTACCGCCTGGCCCCGGGGAAGACCATCGCGTCGAGGTACGGATCCAGCACCGCCCGGCCTTCGGGGCTGAGCTCCTCCGGCGGCGCGCCCACCGGGCCGAGCACCACCAGGCGGCCGCCCGGCCGCAGCACGCGGTGGAACTCCGCCAGCGCCCGCTCGGGGTCGTAGGCGTGCACCAGGGTCTCCATCGAGTACACGCCGTCGAAGGACCCGTCGGGGAACTCCAGGTCGTGGTAGTCCCCCCAGGAGAAACTGGTCCGTTCCTCCAGGGCCGCGCGGGCGCTGAGCCGGCGGGCCTCGCGGACGTGGAAGTCCAGCACGTCGATGCCGGTGACCCGCAGGCCGAACCGGGAGGCCATCTCCCGTGCCACCACCCCCGCACCGCAGCCGGCGTCCAGCACCCGCGACCCGGCGGGCAGCGCCAGCTTCCGGCCGAGGACGCCTTCGAGCCGGCGCTGCGCCTGCCAGCACCGCCACTTGGACTGGCCCGGCTCGGTCCAGCCCCAGTGCCGGGCGTTGCGGCAGACGAGCGTGTAGAAGAGCTTGCTCCCCGGCCGGCCGTAGACCCGCCGGAGCCCGGTGAGGTCGAGCTCGCCACTGACCATCTGAACCTGCCCGGTCTTCCGCTGCTCCGCGGCCCGCTGCTCCGAGCGGCCGCCGTCCCGCCCAAGCTACCGACGCGCCACGGCCCGCGCCGTCCGGTGCGTCCGCCCGGGTGTTCCCGGCCGGTCCGGGGGCCGGTGCCGGGCGCGGGCGGTTCCGGTCCGGGGGCCGGTGCGGGCGCCGACTTGCGGTCCGGTCCGGGCGCCGACCTGCGGTCCGGTCCGGGCCGGAGGAACCAGACCCTTGTGCCGGGCCGGGACATGCCAGATGATCACGAGGTTCGGCCATGATCCATTCACGGGTCGCGGCTCCGACGCGGTTCTCATCGACGGGGGTTGGCGATGTCCAAGCAGTCCACGCACAGCACACGGTCCGGGCCCGGGCCCGGGGCCGGGCCCGGCGGCGACGGTGAGCCGGTGCGCCGCCCGGGCCGGCGCGCCCTGCTCGCCGGGCTGACCGGAGCGGGCGCCGTGGCCGGCGGTCTGGCGCTCGGCGGCCACAGCGCCGTCGCCGCACCCGCCGCGGTGGCGGCCGGTGCCGGCGGGTACGTGGTCGACGTCGTCGCCAAGGGCGCCGACCCGACCGGCGCCACGCCGAGCGACGACGCGTTCCGGGACGCCGTGGCGGAGGTGCTCGGCGGTGCGCCGGAGACCGGGGTCACCCCGAAGAAGGTCCTGCTGATCCCGCCGGGCACCTACCTGCTCACCCAGCCCGACAGCCTGCTGCCGGCCACCCAGAACACCGACCGCGCGACGCAGAGCGTCATCGACGGCATCTCGATCACCGGATTCGGCAAGCGCCTCTCCCGCATCGTGTACGCGCCGACGGCCCGCGACACCGTGCTCTGGCGGAACATGGACCGCTACCGGAACATCCGGATCAGCGGCCTGACCTTCGAGAGCCGGGACGCCACCGCGACCTTCAACTACTCGTTCTCCTCCAAGACCTTCGGCGTGCAGGACACCTGGTACACCGACGTCGACTGGCGCGGTGCCTGGAAGGCCGGCATCGTCCTCGACGGCCCCGGGTCCGAGTCCAATCTCAACAGCGAGATGGGCTGGGACCACTGCCAGATCGGCGGCTCCTACGCGGACGCGTTCCTGGTGATGGGAGGGATCCCCACCGAGCAGCAGCAGGACCAGTTCCTCAACTTCTCGTTCCGCGACTGCAAGGTGGAGTTCCAGTCGGGCATCTTCGTGCGCAACGAGCGCGGCGGCTCGATGAACTTCATCGGCGGGTCGTACATCCTCGTCGACGCCAAGTCGACCGGCACCTTCTTCAAGCTGGGCGCCAACTCGCCGCGCGCCGACTCGGTCATGCGCCTGTACGCGCAGGGCATCCGCTTCGAGATCCGGGGCGTCGGCCACAAGGTGATCGACTCCGCCTGGTACAAGGGCACCATCACCTTCGTCTCCTGCGACGACACGGCGCGCGCGTTCGAGCCCTGGGCCCTGACCGACAAGGCCGTGCCCCACGTGTACCGCTTCGACGCCGTCAACCCCTCGCGCGGACCGGTGATCCGCTACCAGGACTGCGCCCTGCTGGGCTCGCACCAGGTGACCTCCGGCACCGCGACCACCGCCGGAAAGCTGCTGTACGACGGCAGCCGGTTCGCCACCAAGGAGGAGGGCACCGGGAGCACCGGCTTCCTGCGGTGGACCGGCCCCGCGCCCTGGTACGAGTTCCGCGACTGCCTGGTGAAGGCGGTGCGGCTGCCCGACGCCAAGGGGTCGTAGCCGGCCGGGGCGGTGGGGTCGCGACCTTCCCGTAGAGGGTCGCGACCTTCCCCGCGGAGGGTCGCGACCCGGGCGTGCCGGGCCGGTCGCGGTGAAGACGCGGCGGCACAAAAGCAGCTGACAGACCGGCAGCGCGGCCGCTACGCTCCCCGCGATGACTACTCATTCCGCATTCGGATTGGGGGCCCCGTCCGCGCAAGGTGAGTGCTGATGCTCACTTCGACCGCGAACAGGGACTCCCGTCTCTCCCTCTGGCTGCGCGTGCGCGAGTTCGCCGTGCCGCTGTCCATGATCGAGACCGCGACCGCCCGCCGTCACCTCGGCGACTGGGCCGGGGCCTGCGCCGCCGCGAACATCGATGTCGACCTCGACCTGCGCGCCGTGGCGCGCACCCACGGCCGGGACCTCGCCGCCAGGGTCCGCGCCGACCTCCGCCGACTGGCCCCCGACCTGCTGCGCTGGCACCTGCCGAGGATCGCCCCGGACGGCCTGCTGCGCCCGGGCCTGACGGTCGCACTGGCCCGGTACGACACCGCGGAGCGTGACGGCGGGCACCCGGTGCGGCTCGTGGCCCGGACCCCGCCGGCCTGGGCGGACGCCGGCCAGCGGATCAGCCTCGCACTGTGGGACGGCTCCCACCGCGAGACCGGTGCCGCCCGGTACCCGCACCCCCGCCCCGACCGGCGCTTCCGCCTCGACCTGCACCGCCACCTGTGGGACGCGCCCCGCAGCGGCGAACTGCGGCTCCGGAGCGGAGCCGACCGCCACCCGTGGACGGCGCCCGACCCGCAGGGGGCGGTGCCCGCCGCCATGGTCCCGCCGGAGCGCCGCTGCGCCGTCGACCGCTGGGCGGCCGAGGCCGAGATCCTGCTCGCCGCCGAAGGACGCTCCACCGGCCCGGTGGGCGTCCGCCTCGGGGCACGGCACCGGCTGGTCCTGGAACCGGCCGCGGACCGCGACGGCCCGGGGCCGCCCACCCGGCGGATCGTCGCCGCGCCCACCGGCGGCGGTGGCCCCGCGCTGCCCGTCCTGCCCGACGCGGCGACCTGGGCGCTTCCCGACCTCGAACTGCTCCGCACCGGTGCGATCGAGGCCGATCGGCTGCATCCGCTGGTCGCCTCGGCCCTGGTCCCGGGCCACGTGCCGGCCCGCCCCGCCCCGCGCCCGGAGCAGGCCGGGCAGCCACGCCCGGTCGACTGCCGCGGCGCCCGGCACCGGATCGGCCTGGTCGACGGCGTGCTGGCGGCGCTGGACCACGACCCGGCCGAGATCCGCCGGGAGGAGCTGCTGGTCGCACTGACCGGCACACCCCTGCCCTGCCTCCAGGCCATCGACGAGGCGCACCGCCGCCCGGCCGACCTCCGTGGCGTCCGCGAACGGCTGGACCACGGCGACACCGCCGGTGCGCTGGCGGTCGTCGAGGGCCTGCTGGGCCCCGACGCACTGCTGCGCGGCGGCGCGCTGCGGGACGAGCTGGAGGCGGCCGCGCTGCGGCGGATCACCTACGGGCTGTTCAGGGCGGGCCTGGTCGAACACAGCCCCGGTCCGGACCGCCGCCGTCCGCGCGCCCGCCGCTCCCGTGCCCGTACCCATGGGGCGACCGCCCGCTGACCCGGCGCGGGGCGGCCCTGTGGCGCCTCGGTGCGCTGTCCCGCCGTGCCGCTTCCTCGTGCTGCCTCCTCCCGCCGGCCCCGCGACCTCTGTCGCCCCGCTGTCCGTCCGGCTCCACCGCGCATCCCTCCACCGCACGCCGCTCCACCAGACCCCGAGGTGATCGAACATGCCCACGTCCATGCCCGCGTCCATGCCCACGTCCACGTTCATGCCCACGTCCGCGCCGCTCGCCGCGTCCGGCGCCCGCGCCGAACCGGCCCAGGCCTCCCAGCTGGACGTCGCCGGCGCGTTGCTGGCCCTGCTGAGCGAGTCCACCACCGAGCCGCGCCCCGACGCCCAACTGGAGGCGCTGACCCTGGCGGTGGCCGCCGACCGACCCGTCCTGCTGTGGGGCGAGCCGGGCATCGGCAAGACCGCCGCCCTGACCCAGCTGGCCGCGACCCTGGACCTGCCGCTGACCACGGTGATCGCCAGCGTGCACGAGCCGTCCGACTTCTCGGGACTGCCCGTCGTCGGGGACGATCCGGCGGAGCAGGGCGTCCCGATGGCCCCGCCGGACTGGGCCGTGCGCCTGGTCCGGGCCGGCCGGGGCCTGCTCTTCCTCGACGAGCTGTCCACCGCGCCGCCGGCCGTCCAGGCCGCGCTGCTCCGCCTCGTCCTGGAACGGCGGATCGGGGCCCTGCAACTGCCGCCCGAAGTCCGGATCGTGGCCGCCGCCAACCCGCGCTCCTCGGCGGCCGACGGCTGGGAACTGAGTGCGCCGCTGGCCAACCGCTTCGTCCACCTCCGGTGGGTCCACGAGCACGACGTGGTGGTCCGCGGCCTCGGCGGGACGTGGCCCCGGGCCGTCCTGCCGCGGCTCGACCCGCGGCGGCTGGCGGAGTCCGTCGCCTTCGCCCGCCGCGCGGTCTGCGGCCTGCTCACCGCCCGCCCCGCTCTCGTTCACCGACTGCCCTCCGACGAGGCCCGCCGGGGCGGCGCCTGGCCGTCGCCCCGGAGTTGGGAGACGGCCCTGTGCCTGATCGCCTTCGCGACCGCGGCCGGCTCCTCGCGGGACGTCCTCTCCCTGCTGGTCAGGGGCACGGTGGGGGACGGACCGGGCCTGGAGCTGCTGGCGAGCCTGGACCGGATGGACCTCCCGGACCCGGAGGAACTGCTCGCCGACCCGGCGGGCGCCGAACTGCCCGAGCGCGGGGACCTGCGCCAGGCCGTGCTCGACGGTGTGGTGGACGCCGTTCGCAAGCGCCCGGAGAAGTCCCGCTGGGACGCGGCGTGGTCGCTGCTGGTCCGGGCGACCGAGACCGGCGCTCCGGACCTGGTCGTCGTCCCCGCGACCACCCTCGCCTCGCTGCGCCGGCCGGACTGGGACGTCCCGGCCGCGATCGAGCGCCTCGCCGGGGTGGTCTCGCTGTCGACCCGGGCCGACCGGTCGGTGGCCCGGGTCGCGGCCAAGGCCGGCCGATGAGCCGGGAGAGAGCGGGGCTGCCGGACGCGACGGCGGCGCCGGACACCCCCCGGGCGCTGGACCTCGACAAGCTGTACGCCGCCCGGCTGCACGCCGCCAACGTCCGGCCCTATCTGGCGACGGCCCTGTTCGCCCTGCACACCGTGGAGTCGCGGAGCATCCCGACGATGGCCGTGGACCGGCACTGGCGGTGCTACGTCTCGCCGTTCTTCGTGGAGCGCACGCCGGTGGAGGAGCTGGCCGGGGTCTGGGTCCACGAGGTCTCGCACCTGCTGCGCGACCACCACGGGCGCAGCGACCGGGTGGCCCGGGAGCGCGGACTGACCGGCCCGGGCGAGCGGCTGCGGATGAACATCGCCGCCGACTTCGAGATCAACGACGACGTGTTCGGCAACGGGCTGGTCGCACCCGAGGGCGCCGTCCGGCCGAACTCCCTGGGGCTTCCCGAGGGGCAGTTGATGGAGGACTACCTGCGCCTGTTCAGCCTCGGGCCGCTGACGCGGGACCTGGCCTGGCTGGACTGCGGCAGCGGCGCCGACGGGCTGGAGCGGGGGTGGGAGCTCGGACCGGACGGCGCGCACGGCCTCAGCGCGCAGGAACGGGACGCGGTACGGTTCCGGGTCGCGCAGGGCATCAAGGGCCGGCCGGGCAGCGCCCCGCAGGCGTGGCAGCGATGGGCGGAGGACGCGTTCCACCCGCCGCAGGCGTGGCGGGAGTTGCTGGGCGCGGCGGTCCGGACGGCGGCGGCCGGCTCGGGCGCGGGCGAGGACTACACTTACGGCCGGCCGTCGCGGCGCTCGGCCGGGCTGCCCGGCGTCGTGCTGCCGAGTCTGCGGCGCCGACCACCCCGGGTCGCCGTGGTGATCGACACCTCCGGGTCGGTCAGCGACGCCGAACTGGGCAGCGCGTTGCTCGAAGTGACCGCGATCTCCCGGGCCGTGGGCGGTCGCCGCGACCTGGTCACCGTGCTGCCGTGCGACGCGGCGGCCCGGGTCGCGCACCCGCTCTGCCGGGCCGAGGGAATCCCGCTGCTGGGCGGCGGGGGGACGGACCTGCGAACGGGCTTCGCCAGGGCACTGCGGGCCCGGCCCCGACCGGACGTCATCGTGGTCCTGACCGACGGACAGACACCCTGGCCCGACTCCCGGCCGCCGTGCCGCACGGTGGTCGGCCTCTTCCCCCGGGAGCCGGTCACCGGGTCGCAGGACGAGGAGGACCCGGACTACGAACCGGACACCCCGCCGGACTGGGCCCGGGTGGTCACCATCGGGTAGGTGCGGCCGGGCGCCTGCCTGCCCGTCCGTCCGGGTCGTCCGGGTCCTCCGGGTCGTCCGGAGGAGTGAAGTCCCTCACCCCGTCGGGTGGGCCGGGCGGGTGCCGGGAGGAGTGCGCGGTTAGCTGGACAGCGACGTCGTCGGAAGGGCGCGCATGGGGCGTACGGCTCGGCAGGGTGACTTCGCGACCCACTGCGCCCTCGCGGTGCTGCTGGCCGCCGTCCTCGCCTTGCTGACCGGGGCCGGCACCGCCGACTCGCCGCACCGCCTCGCCCTCGACCGCTGTGTGACGGCCCAGGAGTTCCCCGCCGCCCCCGTCGTGCCGTTCGACGCGGACGACTGCCCGGAGCCCGGCGAACGCCGCCGCGATCACGGGAGCACTCCGGGCGCCGCGTCCACCCCCCGGGCCGGCCACCCCCGCGCCCCGCTGCCGGGGCTGCTCCCGCCGGCGCCCCGGATGGTGGCGGGCTGTGCGTCGGGTACGTCGCCCGGTCGCGCCGCGGTCCGGTCCGGCACCGATCCCGACCGCCCCGACGGGGCCGGACGGGGCACCGTCCTGCGCTGCTGACAGGCCCCGGGGCCGCGCTCCGGGGTTCCGGCCCCGAGTGCCGCTCCGCCGTGCCCACCGTCAGGTCCACACCGCAGGAGATCCGTCATGCCCTTCGACGTCTACACCGCCATGGGCGCGCTGGTGCGCGCCGAGGCCAGCCGCACCGCCTCGCCCGTCGGGGCCGCCACCCGGTCGGCAGCGCACCTGTCCGCCGGTTCCCCGGAGCTCGGGGAGCAACCCGTGGCACGGGCCACCGACCGGGCGCGGCGCCCTTCCGCCGCCCTGCCGTCCGCGCTGCGCCGGCTGGCTGCCCGGCTGGGCTGAGCCGCCGCACGGACCCGGGTGGCGGCCGTGGGCCGGTACGGTCGCCACCCGGGTGCCCGCCCGCGTCAGACCGGCCGCACGGGGACGGCGACGAACTCCCTGCCGTCGCCGGTGCGGACCTCGAAGCGGTCGATCTCGGTCCGTCAGTAGCCGGAGCCGCCGCCGGTGGGCTGGGCGGCCGCCGCCTGGGCCTTCCCGCCCTCGGGGGTGCTGATGAACCAGGTGCCCCCGACCCCCTGCCCCTTGGTCTCGCCCGGGGCCTTGTCATCGGCGAACCGGTACAGCGGCCAGCCGTTGAGGGTCAGCTGCTTGGTCCCGTCGGCCCTGGTCACCGAGCCGACCAGCTTGGCGTCCACGCCCTTGACGGTGGCCTGCTCGCTCACCGGCACCGGCGGCCACTTCACGGCGCAGGCGTCGTTGCAGTGGGAGGCGGAGGGCTGGGCGGTGTCCTTGTCGAAGCGGTACAGCGTGTAGTTCAGGCCGTCGACGACGATCGGCCCGAACTGCGGCGAGGTGACGGTGGCCAGCGAGCCCTTCAGGGCGGCCTGGTTCCCGCTCGGTGCGCCGGTCGTGGCCGGGGCACCCGTCGCGCCGGTCGTGGCAGGTGCGGCCGGTGCGCTCGGGCTGCTCGCGGGCGCGGCGGCGGTGTCCGTGTCGGAGTCGCACGCGGTGGCGAACAGGACGACGGCCGCCGCGGCGGCGGTGAAGGCGGCGGTACGGCGCAGAGCGTGCATGGGTTTCTCCCCCAAGGACGTGACGTTCGGTCGGTTCGGACGCTCACCGCCGCCGAAGCCGCGGATCCCGTCCGTCGCCTTCAGTACGGAGGGCGCGGCCGATGTGCTCAACGCCTCGGAGAAGAAGTTCCGCCGGTCCGCGCCGGACGGCCGCCCGGGTCCGTCGAATCCGCCCGGGCCCGTCGACTCCGGCCGGGCTCCCGCGGGCGCGTACGGTCCCGCGCCCGCGGTGAGGCCCCGTTCGTTCGGTGGCCGGTCAGATCGCCGGTCCGCCGTAGAAGGGACCGTAGTAGCCCGTGTACTTCTCCTGGTAGTCGGTGCCGCCGTCGTGCTCGTGCCGGTCGAACTCCGGTCCGTTCCTGATCTCGTCCTTCGTCCGGTCGACGTACGCCTTCCGCTCCTCGAAGTCGACCTGGACGACGGTGCCGGCGGGCAGCAGCACGTGCTTGCCGAAGATCCACGGGCCGGTGTCCACCACCAGGTACCGGTCGCCGGCCTGCTCGGACAGCTTGTCGATCCTGCCGATGTGTCCGTCGACCGCCTCCACCCGGAAGTCGACGAGGTCGGACCCGGTGACGTAGCCGGACGTGGAGCGGAACTCCCAGATGTTGACGTCGCTGCTCACAGTCGTCTCCTTTCCGCACAGTGTGCCGGGCCGGGGGTGTCCCGGCGGCGTTCGCCCCATCGGCTGCCCCGGGTCGCCGGGTTCATGCGCGAGCGCTGCCGTCGTACATCACCGGCCGGTCCCGACGACGAGCGCGAGTTCGGCGGTCCGGGACGGATCGCGAGAGCGCTGCTCCGGCCCGACCGTCCCGGCCGCGGTCACCCGCCCGTCCTGTCACGGGAGTTCGAAGGCGTACGGAGCGGACCTCCGTCGACCGGCGGCGGAGGTCACGGCGAAGCCGACGGCCCGGGGCGCGAGAACTGCGCGCCCCGGGCCGTCGAATGAGTTCGACCGCACCACGCGTGCGTGACGGTGTCGCCGACGGCCGGGGAGTCCGACCGGACGGTCGGAGCGTCAGCCGGCCGGCGGGCCGGATCCGCCGACGACACCATCACCCGTGGTCACGGTCAGCCGTTGGCGAGGGCCTGGAGGCGGTCGTAGGCGCCGTTGAAGAGGTTCTGGTCGCCGGGGAACGTGCCGGCGTCGGCGTACTGCCAGAAGGTCTGGTAGCTCCAGCCGTTCGGGAGGGTGCCGACGGAGGAGGAGTAGCGGGCTATCCAGAGCGGGTTGGTGGTGCCGAAGCCGCCGTTGTCGCCGGTGCACTGGGACCACCAGTTGGTGGTGGTGTAGATCGTCGGGTAGCGCCCGGTGCGGGAGTGGACGGTGTCGCTGAAGGAGCGGATCCAGCTGACCATGGCGCTCTGGCTGAGGCCGTAGCAGGTGGCGCCGTAGGGGTTGTACTCGATGTCGAGGGCGGGCGGCAGGGTCTTGCCGTCGCGGGACCAGCCGCCGCCGTGGTTCACGAACCAGGTGGCCTGGGACGAGCCGGAGGAGCGGTCCGGCAGGGCGAAGTGGTAGGCGCCGCGGATCAGGCCGGCGTTGTAGGAGCCGTTGTACTGCTGGGCGAAGTACGGGTTGGTGTAGGTGGTGCCCTCGGTGGCCTTGACGTAGGCGAAGCGGGCGCCGTTCGCCTTCACCGAGGCCCAGTTGACGTTGCCCTGGTAGCTGGAGACGTCCAGTCCGGGGGTCTGGGTGACGGCGAGGGCGGGGACGCCCGCGGTGCTCTCTCTTCCCTCGTGGGCGGCGACGGTGGAGCCGGCGAAGTCGAGCTCGGGGTGGATGGCGGGGAGGTGCCGGTCGCCCTGTTCGGCGCTGTCGGCCTGCCCGCCGGGGGCCTGCTCGCCGGGTGCGGGTGCGGGTGCGGGTGCGGGTGCGGCCGCGTAGGCCGGCGCTGTCACGCCGGTGACCAGTGCGACCGCTGCGGCGAGTGCGGCCAGGACGGGCAGACGGCGGGTTTTCGACGGTGCGGCGGTACCGGTGGGGCGGGCGGAGCGGGAAGTGCTGTGCATGAACACTCCTCTGGTCCGGTGAGGGCCCATGGGGCCTTTGGTGCCCGGGAGTTGACTCGGACGGGAGCAGATTAGCCATGTCCTTGCCAGGGCGGCCAGGTGCCCCGGTCACCTCGTGGAGGTACCGCTCAGGTGGGCGCGGCACCATGGCGTGCGAACGGGCGCGGGAGCGGGTGCGGGCGGGCCCCGGACGTGCGCCGGGCCGGGCCGTCCGCCACGCTGGCCTCGTGGGCCCGCGCGCCGCAGGGGCGCGGACCGGGACAGGGCGGCGCACCGACGGGAGGCCCGGTATGAGCGACGCGATCGTGGTCGGTTCCGGCCCCAACGGCCTCGCCGCCGCCGTGACGCTGGCCGAACGCGGTCTCGCCGTGACCGTCCTGGAAGCCGGCCCGAGGATCGGCGGCGGCGCCAGGAGCGGGGAGGTCACCCTCCCCGGCCTGCTGCACGACCACTGCTCCGCCGTGCACCCCTTCGGTGTGGCCTCGCCGTTCCTGCGCTCCGCCGACCTCGCCCGGCACGGCCTGCGCTGGCGCCTGCCCGAGGTCGACCTGGCCCACCCCCTGGCCGGCGGCGACGCGGCCACCGCCGTCCGGTCCGTGCGGGCCACCGCGCGCACCCTGGGGCAGGACGGTCCGGCGTGGCTGCGCCTCTTCGCCCCCCTGGCCGACGGCTTCGACGAGCTGGCCGAGGACGTCATGCGCCCGCTCCTGCGGCTGCCCGCGCACCCCCTGTCACTCGCCCGGTTCGGCGCCCGGGCGCTGTGGCCGGCGACCGCCCTCGCCCGCCGCTGGCGCACCGAACGGGCCCGCGCCCTGTTCGCCGGGGCCGCGGCGCACAGCTTCCAGCCGCTGGACCGGCCGCTCACCTCCGCGGCCGGCCTGCTGCTGCTCGCCGCCGCGCACCACGGCGGCTGGGCGGTCGCCGAGGGCGGCTCGGGGGCGATCACGGCCGCCCTGGCCGGGCGGCTGCGCGAGCTGGGCGGCCGCATCGAGACCGGGGTGCGGGTGGTCTCGCTGGCCGAGCTGCACCCCTGCCCGATCGTCCTGCTCGACGTGGCCCCCCGCGCGGCCGCGGCGATCTGCGGCTCCGCGCTCCCCCGGCCCGTCCGGCGCGCGTACCTGCGGTACCGGCACGGACCGGCGGCCTTCAAGATGGACTTCGCCGTGGCGGACGGCGTCCCGTGGCGCAACGCGCACTGCCGCCGGGCCGGCACCGTCCACGTCGGCGGCACGTTGGAGGAGGTGGCCTTCGCCGAACGGGAGGTGGCCCGGGGGAGGATGCCGCGGCGGCCGTTCCTGGTGGTGGCCCAGCAGTACCTTGCCGACCCCGGCCGCTCGGCCGGCGGCGTCCACCCCGTCCATGCGTACGCGCACGTACCGCACGGCTGGTCCGGCGACGCGCAGGACGTGCTCGTCGCCGGGATCGAGCGGTTCGCGCCCGGGTTCCGGGAGCGGATCCTCGCCTCCGTCGCCACGGCTCCCCGGGAGCTGGAGCGGCGCAACCCCAACTACGTCGGCGGGGACATCGGCACCGGCGCCAACGATCCCGTCCAGACGGTGCTGCGTCCGAGGGTCGCGCTGCACCCGTACGACACGGGCATCCCCGGAGTCTTCCTCTGCTCGGCCGCGACCCCGCCGGGTGCCGGGGTCCACGGGATGTGCGGTGCCAACGCGGCCCGCGCCGCCCTGCGGCGGGCGCGCGGGTGACGCGCGGGCGGCGCCGGCCACGGCCGGAGCCGCCGCGGGGGCGGGGCGGCGCTGTGGCACGATGCGGGAGTCGGCACCCGAACGGCCGCCGCCCCACCGTCGAGAAGAGGACCACCGTGCCCGCGACCACTCCAGACACCGCCCGGCCCGAGACGGACGGGCTCGTCTTCCGTACCGCGACCGTGGCCGATGTGCCCGCGTTGCTCGCCCTCGTCGAGTCCGCCTACCGCGGCGACGCCAGCCGGGCCGGCTGGACCACCGAGGCCGACCTGCTGGACGGCCAGCGCACCGATGTCGAGGGCGTCACCGCCGCCGTGACGCACCCGGACGGTGTGGTGCTGCTGGTCGAGCGGGCCGGCGAGCTGGTCGCCTGCTGCCAGCTCGAACGCCGGGGCCGGACGGCCTACTTCGGGATGTTCTCGGTGAGCCCCGGTCAGCAGGGCGGCGGCGTCGGCCGGGCCGTGCTGTCGGAGGCCGCGCGGATCGCGGGGCAGGAGTGGGGCGCCGTCGAGCTGGAGATGACGGTGATCGAGCAGCGTGCCGACCTGATCGCCTGGTACGAGCGCCGGGGCTTCCACCGCACCGGCATCCACTCGCCGTTCCCCTACGGTGACGAGCGCTTCGGCATCCCGCGCCGCCCCGACCTGCGGTTCGAGAAGCTGGTGAAGGACCTTACCGAACGGTAATGGTGACGAATAGTCAGCGCGGTGACGCAATGTCAAAGTTCTGACCTGCGGCGATGCGGAGATGTCACACCTCGTTCATGATTGGTCTAGGCCAATGTGAGAGGCTGGCGGACGAACGGCCACGTTCCGTCCGAGCCCAGGGGGGCCATCTCCGCATGCCCGTACTCCATGGCACCGCCATGCCCGCATCCGACACCGGTCCGCGCCGCACACCCGCGGACGACTCGCTGCGCCTGCCCAGCCCGCCCGACGACCAGGAGCTCTACTGGTACTTCGGCCCGCAGCGCCGCTGGGTGCTGCTCTGCGCCACCCTCTCCTACACCGGCGCGACCGTCACGCTCGGCCTCTTCGCACTCAGCCGGCCGCTGCTCTGGCCCTTCCTGGCGCTGACCGTCCTCAACGCCGTCACCTGGGTGCTCTCCCTCGCCGACGGCCAGCGCGCGCGCCGGTTCACCCGTGACTCGCACGACCTGCTGCTGCGCGCCTGGCAGCCGGCCCGGCACCCCGGCGTCGATCTGCTGCTGCCGACCGCCGGTGAGCCGCTGGCCGTGCTGGACAACGCGTACCGCCACACCGCCGCCGTCCGCTGGCCGGGCGAGCTGACCGTCCTGGTCCTGGACGACGCCGCCCGCCCCGAGGTGCGCGAACTCGCCGAGTCCTACGGCTTCCAGTACCGGGCCCGGCCCGACCGGGGCCGGTTCAAGAAGGCCGGCAACCTCAACCACGGCCTGGCCGAGGGCACCGGCGACATCATCGCCGTCCTCGACGCCGACTTCTGCCCGCGCCCGGACTTCCTGCGGCACCTGGTGCCCTACCTCGACACCCCCGAGGTCGGCATCGTGCAGAGCCCCCAGTGCTTCGACACCGACCCGGACATGTCGTGGCTGGAGCGGGCCGCCGGAGCGACCCAGGAGATCTTCTACCGCTGGATCCAGCCCTCCCGGGACGCCCAGGACGGCACCGTCTGCTGCGGCACCAACGCGCTCTACCGCCGCGCCGCGCTGGAGCGGGTCGGCGGCTTCGCCGAGATCGACCACAGCGAGGACCTCTACACCGGCCTCTCGCTGGCCCGCGCCGGGTGGACCACCCGCTACGTCCCCGCGCTGGTCGCCAAGGGCATGTCGCCCACCGGCCTGCCCGCCTTCATCAGCCAGCAGTACCGCTGGTGCCTCGGCTCGCTCGCCCTGGTCGGCGACCCCGGCTTCCGCAGCGGGCCGCTCAGCCGCTCGGCCCGGCTCTGCTTCTGGAACGGCATCCTCGGCTACCTCACCAGCGCGGTGAACGTCTTCGCCATCCCGCTGCCGGCCCTGATCATGCTGTTCTTCGCACCCGACGAGATCGAGCCCTGGCAGGTCCTGCCGTTCCTGCCGCCGATCTGGGTCGCCCTGGTCCTGCTGCCCGCGATGTCCCGCACCCGCTGGCGCTTCGAGGTCACCCGGGTCCAACTCCTGGGCGGGCTCTGCCACGTGGTCGCCATCGCGCACGCGCTGCGCCGCCGCAGCGCCGACTGGGTGCCCACCGGCGCCGTCTCCGGCGGGAGTTCGCTGGCCCGCACGGTCGCCCGGATCGGGGTCGGCTGGCTCGGCCTCGTCGTCATCGCCGGTGCCGTGGGCCTCGCCCGGGCCGTCGCGCTGCACGGCTGGCAGCCGTACTGGGCACTGGTCGGGCTGCTCGGGCTCACCGCGCACACGATGATCCCGCTCGTTCGCTCGCTCTGGCCGCTGCTGCGCGGTGGCAAGGGCGCCGACGTCGCCGCGCCCGCCCGGCGCACCACCGCCCGGGCGGCCCTGGCCACGGCCACCGCCGACCGGACGGCTGCCGACCGTGCCGCCGACCGCGCTGCCGACCTGCGCTTCGGGCAGGCCGAGGCCGTCGCGGTCACCGCGGTGCTGCTGCTCTGCGGCCTGCTGGCCTCCGGCTGGGCCGACCCGCTGCTCTTCTGACACCTGATCGACCCGCTCGGCGCTCGTTCCACCCCGTTCCACCACCCTGTTCCGCGCGTCCCTGCCGCTTTTCCTTGCGCGTCGCCCCACCGGCGCGGACCCCACCGCCCCGGCCGCCCCATCGGCCCGGCGGTCCCGAACCACCGCTGCCAGCACTGCAAGGAGCCCCGCCGTGTCAACGGCCGTACCACCGAGCGCCGAACCGTCGCGCGCCGTACCCCTGCCCGTTCCTGGAGCCGGGCCCGTCGCGCCCGCCACCGTTGCCGTCGCGGCCACCGCCGCCGTGTCGGAGCCCGCCGGTGTGACCGACGTCGCCGTCGTCGTGTCGGCAGGCGCCCGTCCCGGCCGGGCGACCGATCTCGGGCAGCTGACCGCGGCCGGCACCGCCGTGGCGGCGCAGCCGACCGAGGAGCCCCGCAAGCGGGCGGCCTTCCGCCCCGACATCGAGGGACTGCGCGGCGTCGCCGTGCTCGCCGTCCTGGCCTTCCACGCCGCCGTGCCGGCCCTCACCGGCGGCTACGTCGGCGTCGACGTCTTCTTCGTCATCTCCGGATTCCTGATCACCGGCCTGCTGCTGGCCCGGCCGATCGGCCTCCGGGACTTCGCCGCCCGCCGCGCCCGCCGCATCCTGCCCGCCGCCGCCGTCGTCCTGGTCGCCACCGCGCTCGCCGGCGGCGCACTGCTCGACCCCCTGCGCGGCACCGACCTGGCCCGCGACCTGATCGCGTCCGCCGGTCAGTTCGCCAACTGGCGGTTCGTCGGGCAGCAGACCGACTACCTCGGAGCCGAACGAGACCCGAGCCCGCTCCAGCACTTCTGGTCGCTCGGCGTGGAGAACCAGTTCTACCTACTCTGGGGCGTGCTGCTGCTCGGCCTCGCCCGCCACCTGACGGGGCGCCGTCGCACCGCGGCGATCGCCGTCGCGACCACCGCGATCGGTGGCGTCTCGCTGCTGCTCTGCATCCGCTGGACGGCCGGCTCCGCGCCGCTCGGCTACTTCTCCACCGCCGGTCGGCTCTGGGAGTTCGCCGCCGGGGCCTGCGCGGCCATGCTCGGCTCGGCCCTGGCCCGGTGGCTGCCGCGGGGCCACCGCTCCGGACGCGCAGTCGGCCGGGCGCTGCGCCTGCTCGGCTGGGGCGGTGCGGCCGCGGTCCTGGTCGCGGTCCTCCACTACGACCGCAACACCCCCTACCCCGGGAGCGCCGCGCTGCTGCCCGTGCTCGGCACCGCCGCCGTGCTGCTCGCCGGCCCGGCGCACCGCGCGCTCGGCGCCACCGACGTGGGACGGCTGCTCGCCGCCCGCCCGCTGCGTGCCGCCGGCCGACTCTCCTACGCGTGGTACCTCTGGCACTGGCCGGTACTGACCATCGCCCAGGCCCGTTACGGCGCCCTGCCGTGGGCCACCCTGGTCGCGCTCACCACCGCGAGCGCCCTCCCCGCCTGGCTGACCATGCGGCTGGTCGAGCAGCCGCTGCGCTTCGGCAGCAGCCCGGCACCGCGCCGGGGCCTGGCGGTCGGGGCCAGCGCCCTGGTGATCCCGCTGATCGCCGGACTGGTCCTGGGCGGCGGGACCGTCCGGGCGCTCGGCGACACCGACGGGCCCGTCGCCGTCCCGGCCGGCGCGGTCGACGGCCCCGCCCTGCTGGCCCCCGGCAGCCGCGTCCTGAGCCTGACACCCCCGCTGGCCCGGGCCCGGGAGGACTTCCCGCCCGGCCGCGGCTGCGAGATCCCGCTCGGCGCCGACAGCAGCCCGCGCTGCCTGTTCGGCGCGGAGAACAGCCCCGACCGGATCGTGCTGCTCGGCGACTCGCACGCAGGCCAGTGGATCTCGGCCGCGCTGGCCCTGGCCGAGCAGCGGAACTGGGGCCTGGAGGTACTGGTCAAGCCGGGCTGCCCGCTGGCCACCCTGACCGTGCGCAACAACGTCCTCGGCCGGACCTTCGACGAGTGCGACCGCTGGCGCGAGAACACCCTCACCCGGCTGGCGACCGGCCCCAGGCCGCGTCTGATCGTGATGGCCGGCCTCAACCGGTACGGCAGTCAGCCGGAGCGCGCCGAGGGCTGGAACCGCACGCTGGACCGCCTCTCGGCGATCGGCGCGCCGCTCGCCTACCTGGCGGACACACCGATGCCCGGCAAGGACGTCCCGACCTGCCTGGCCGCCTCGGACGGCCGCTCGGACGCCTGCTTCTTCCCCAGGGAGACGGCCTTCGAGCAGGACCCGCTGCTCGACGGCGGGCTCGCCGAGCGCTACCGCGTCCGGGTGCTGGACCTCGGACCGCTGCTCTGCCCCGGCACCGGGCCGGACTGCCCGGCGGTACTGGAGGGTGTGGTGCTCTACCGGGACGCGGGGCACATCACCGACACGCTGGCCAGGGTGCTGGCGCCCCGGCTGGACCAGGGGCTGCTGCCGACGGGGTGAGGGCGGGCTCGCTGCCGAGGGGGTGCGGGCGGGTTCGGTGCGGGCGGGGACCGCTGCTCAGCCGTAGATGCTGTGGCAGAGCCGTGCCTGCTCCGAGCCGGCCGGCCAGCGGCCGAAGCGCTCGGCCTGGTCGCAGATCGAGCCCCCCCGGCCGGGGCCGCCCCGCCGGGGGGGCGCTCCGCCCGGGATGGCTCCGCCCGGGGTCGCTCCACCCGGGGTCGTGCCCCCGGCGGGCGAGGGTGCCGGCGGCGGCGCCGTGGCCCCAGGAGCCTGCGGGCTGCGGGCCGGCGCCGGGCGCGGCGTCCGGCTCGGCCCCGGCCGGGCGTCGGCGGAGCGCGCCGCCGCGGACCCGCCGTCCACCCCCGCCCGCTCCGCCCCGGGCGCGGCCGGACTCACCGCGCTCGGAGCCGCCTCCGGCGAGGGAGCCGGGGTGGCGGTCGGCAGCGCCGGCACCGGCACCAGATCGGGGACGGAGGGAACCGACGGCGCGGGCGACGGTGACGGCGACGCCCCGGGGAACGCCACCACGCCGGACAGCTCGTCGCCCGACCCCGGTCCGCACATCACCAGGACGGACGCCAGCACGGCGACGATCCCGGCGGCCGCGGCCGCCCAGGCCCGGCGGGGACGGCGGCGGGCCGCAGCCGCGGCGGCGGGCGGTGGTGGCGGCGCGGGCGCCGCCGGTGGTGCGACGGGCACCGGTGGCGGCTCCCATGCCTGCGTCGGCCACTGCCACTGCCCGTCCACGCGCTGCCCGCTCATGCCTTCGTCCTCCTGCTGCCGAACCATTGCCGCGCCGTGCCGCGCCGCTGACTGCCTGCCGCGCTGCTGCGCCACTGGCCGGGTGCCGAGCCTGTCGCGGACCTGTTCGCGGACCTGTTCGCCGACCCGTTCGCCGACCCGTTCGCCGTACTCAACGAGCGCACCGACGCCGGGACATGACCCGGAAGAGGGTTCCGTGCCGCAGTCCTTCCCCGGCCGTACGCTGCCTGCCGTGCCCCGGGTGCGGGCGCCGGAGGTCCGCCACATGCTGGTGGCATGGAAACGAACAGCACGTCAAAGCCCCTGGTCGAGGTCGCCGAGTTCCGCACCGACAGCCGCTACCGCCTGGTCCACTTCGAGGGCCACGGCTGGGAGCCGCTGGCTCCGGAGGAGTTCGAGCCGCGCGTTCATCAGCTCTTCCCCGATCTCGATCCACGGGACGAGACCCGTGTCCACTGGGCCGACCGGCCCTGGGAGTGGCCGGCCTGGCACCCCGGCGAGGCCTGACCCGGACCTGTCGCCCGAGCCCGGCCGGGCCCGGTGGGGGAGGGGCGCGGGCGCGGTAGCCAGCGCTCTCGGCGAGGTCGTCACGGCGGTCCATGGCGCACCAGCGGCGGCGACGGGCCTGGGGGTCGTCCAGGAAGAGCATGAGCAGGCCGGGTGCTCCACTCTTGACCCGGGCCAGGAGCCCGGCGTCGTCGGCACCCGGCACTTCTGCCCGAAGAGCATCTCCGTCCGCGACCTCCAGATCGCCGACCTGCTGGACCACGGCTACGACCCGCGCCCCGACCTGCGGGAGGATCGCGGTGGTCGGGCTCGCGCTGTCGGCGGCCGCCGCCGCGCACCGGAGTTTGGAGCGCCGTGGCAACCGGGAGAAGATCGTCCTGGCGGTGACGGGGCGACCAGGCCTGACCGGAGCCGCCCGACGTACCAGGGGGAGACGTGAACGGACCGGCCGGCACCGAGGGATACGCCGAGGCGGCGGAGCAACTCGCCGTGCAGTACGAGGAGGTGACCTTCGAGGAGGTGCACCGCGAGCTGCTGCACCTCGTTCCCGGGGCGCCGAGCGCCGTCCTCGACATCGGCGCCGGCACCGGCCGGGACGCGGCCGCCCTGGCGGCCCTCGGTCACCGGGTGGTCGCGGCGGAGCCCACCGCTGAGCTGCGCCGGATCGGCCAGCGGATCCATGCCGCCAGCGAGATCCACTGGGTGGACGACGCGTTGCCCGAGGCGGCCGTCCTCGGCGCCTCGGGCGAGCGCTTCGACCTGATCCTGCTGACCGCCGTCTGGATGCATCTGGCCGACCAGGAGCGCCCGTTGGCGATGGGGGCGCTCGCCAGCCTGCTCGCGCCCGCCGGCCGGGTGCTGCTCTCGCTGCGTCACGGGCCCGTCCCGCCCGGCCGTCGGATGTTCGACGTCTCGGCCGAGGAGACCGTCGCACTCGCCCGGGAGAACGGACTGGACCTGCTGGCCCGCGCCGGTCGTACGGACCTGCACGGCCGCCCGGGGGTGAGCTGGAGCCTGCTCGGGTTCGAGCGGGCGGGTGCCCGGGTGGGGTGAGGCCGCCCGCTGGGGGTGACGGGGGCGTCCCTGGGGTCTCGTCAGGGAGACCGGGCTGTGTTCGGCCGGGTCGGTGGGGCGGTGTCCTGCGGGGCCGGTGGGCGTGCGGTTGGCGCAGCGGCCCGTGGGGGCGAGGCCAGGAACGTCCTCGACCGGTCTTCGGCGAGCCGGGTGACATCCACGAGACGAGGTGAAATCTGCCCGCCGACCCGCGAGGATCCCCGAAGCACACTCGCTGAGGAAAGGTCGGCCATGGCGACAGTCCGCCGAGGGAGCTCATCTCCCTCGCCGATGACGAGGGGAACAGCGTCTCGGTCAACGTCCTGGGACGTAACCCCGGATGGACGGCCGGACTGGACGCCGAGATCGTCGTCAGGACGCGCTTCGTGTCCGGCCGTACCGACCTGGCGTTGTACGCCCTGAAGCTGGACGGCTGGGCCGACGCGCTGGACCGGCTCGACGCCGGCGAAGACGTGGGCTGGATGGAGATGGGCAGAGGACCGTCGATCTTCATCCAGCTCGCCGGCGAGCGTGACTGCCCGGAGGTGGTCGTGGCGGACGAGTCCGGGTCCATGGTCAGCGTGCGGGTCCCGCTCGTCCCGCCGGACGACTGGATCGCCGACCACCGTCGGCGTCTGCACCGGGTGACGAGCTACTGGTTCCCGATGCTGTCAGGACAGGGAGACGATCAAGCCCCCGACGGCAGCTGAGCCCACAGCCGAGGCGCCGGAAGGCTTCATGAACGTCGTCACGGACCTCCCACCGGATCCGCAGCCGACGAAACCGGTGCAGGCGGGCGAACGCACCTACCACAAGCCGGGGTTGGGAGCCGAGTCCCGCGCCGTTTCTGTGCCGGGGATGGCCGAAGCGATCGGTGTCGTGGACGAGGACTCGGTGTCGGCCTACGTCCTCGCGCCTCCGCGACGTCGGCACCGGCTCCGGCGGCGACGTCGACCTCAACCTCGACGTGATCCGTGCGTGGTGGTCGCTGCGAGGCCTGCCGGCGGTCCGTCGGCTGGTCGAGTACGGCTTCGACCCGTCCTTGACCTCCCACGGGCGGCGCGCGGTCGTCCTCTTCTCGGTGCCCCGCACCCTCGGGGCACCTCAAGGGGAGCTGATCTGCCCGGGGCCGGGTACCGCCGGAGTGCTCGGTGACGTGCGGCCGAGCGGGGTCCGACGCTCTGCCCGGCAGGGGTGGGTGGCCGGCCGCCGGACCGGTCGAGGGTCGGGGCGAACCGCCTGGCCGACCGGTCGAGGCGGTCGGCCAGGCGGTGATCGGTCGCTCTTCAGCGACGCCGGCTGCCGGGGCGGCCGGTCCGGCCGACCATGCCGATTCGGCCGCGGCGGGGCGTGGTGTCGGCACCCACGCCGCTGCCGACCTCGCCGAAGCCGTCGGCGACCAGGCGGGTCGCCCAGCGCCGCAGCACCTCGGCGACGGGCGGGTGCCGCAGGCCCGCGGCCCGGGCCAACCGGTCGGCGGAGGCGGTGTCGTAGCTGTCCTCGGAGAGGAAGCCGAGCGTCTCCGGGTCGGCGCCGGTCAGGGCGCGGGGCAGCCTGCGGACCAGGGCGACCGGGACGAGCGCGCGCGGCGCGGGCACTCCGAGGTGCTCGGCCACCAGTGCCACGAGTTCGGGCAGGCGTGGCGTCGCGGGGTCGAGCACGGTGTGGAAGTGCGCCGGACCGTCGTCGAACTCCGGCACGGCGGCGAGGAACCGGGCCAGATGGTCGACCGCGACCACCGGCAGGAAAGTCCGTGCCGAACCGGGGAGCAACGGCAGTCGGCGGTCGGCGAGTTGACGGATCAGCTCGGCCAGTCCGAGGTACTGCCCGGCCTCGCCGGTGACCGAGTGGCCGATCACGCTGCTCGGATTGACCGTGGTGAGCGGCACGCCGAGCCGGGCGGCCGTAACACGGACGGCGGCGTCGCCCAACTGCTTGGAGGCCTCGTAGGCGCCGAGGCGGCGGTACAGCGCGTCGGTCTGGGCGGCTGGTAGCGGGTACCTCGGTGCGGCGCCCCGACCGACCCGGTAGCCGGAGACGTGGACGAACCGTCGGAGCGCCGGCCGGGCGGCGGCCCAGTGCAGCGCGTGCAGGGCGCCGTCGACGTTGGCGGCGTGCGCCTCGGCGCGGTGCAGGCCGAAGCGGTAGAGGGCGGCGAGGTTGTGGGCGTCGCGGACATCGGCCAGTCGGGACTCGTCCGGTGCGGTCAGGCCGAGGCCGGGACGGGTGAGGTCGGCGGCGACGGTGGTCAGTGCGGAGTCGTCGGCGCCGTGCTCGGTCAGCCATCGGCGCAGTTGCTCGTCCCGTGCGGATCCGCGGCCGCCCCGGATGCCGGCGGCCACCGGTTCGCCACGGCCGAGGAGTTCGAGGACCAGCCACCGACCGAGGAAGCCGGTTGCGCCGAGGACCAGGGTGCGCGGCTGGGGCTCGGATTGGGGCTGGGACTGGGGCTGGGGTGGCCGGGTGGGGGTGGTGGGCATGAGGGAGGAGCTCCTTTTTAAGTAGACCGGTCTGTATATTTTTGGCCGATGCCTGAGTGTAGAGGGAGATGGGGAGGTGGGCGAGGGGTGGAGGCGAGCGAAGTCAGGGGAGGCATTATTAAGTAGACCAGTCGGTATATTTCTCGGGTATGCGTTGGCCGGAGGGGCGTGTGAATGTGGGCAGGGCAGGGCAGGGCCGTGCGCAGCGGCGGAGCCGGGCCTGCGACACCGCCCGTGAGCCCGTGACTCAGCGGGCCCGTGAGCTCGCGAAGTCAGGCGCGCGCCGGTACAGCAGGGTTGCGCCTGGGGTGATGGACCGGCTCCGGGTCGGTCACTTCCGCTTGGCGCCGAGCAGGTGCCGGACGGCGTGCCGGGCGTCCTCCAGGGGGCGGCGGTCGCGCCGTACCCGGGCGAGCAGTACGGCACCTTCGAGCAGGGCGAGCGCCTGACCCGAGGCGGTCTCCGCCTCGGCCGGGCCGAAGCCGTCGGCGACCAGCCGTTCGGTGAGGACGCGTTGCCAGCTCCCGTACACCTCGGCGCAGACGCGGCGCAGCACCTCGTTGCCGCCCGCCACCTCCAGGCCGACGGTCGCGACGGGGCAGCCCTTGGTGTAGTCGGACTCCTCCAGGCGGGCGGCGAAGACCTCGACGAGGCGGTCGACGAGTGCCGTCGCGTCCGCGTCGCGCCCGACCGGCGTCCGGAGGAGTTCCTCGACCTCCTGTCCGGCCTGGACGAGGGCGGCGGCGACCAGCTGGTCCTTGCCTTCGGGGAAGTGGAAGTAGAGCGAGCCGCGCGGTGCGCCGCTCTCCGCCACGATCTGGTTGAGGCCGGTGCCGAAGTAGCCCTGTGCCTCGATCAGGTTGCGCGTCCCGGCGATCAGCCGGGCGCGCGTTTCTTCTCCCTTGACTCCCATGCGGGAAACAGTAGACCGGTCTGTATATTTCTGTCGACACCCGGCCAGGCGAACGAGCACGGCTTCGCGGGCCTGAGAACTGGACACCCTCACCAAGCTCCGCATGAACGCCCGCCACGCTCCCCGGTTCCTGCGCATCCCCGGGTCCTGCAGATCCCCAGTTCCTGCGCGCCGCTCGTGTCGGCGGGCACCGAGGTGTCCCGCTGACGGACGATCTCCCGCCCGCGATCGTGCCTGCGGCCGGCCCGAGAAGCCGGCTCCAGTCCCAGCACCGGCGATTTCCACGGTGAAATCCGTTCGGCGGCGCGCCACCCAGCCTCTACTGTTCCGACGGTGAAGATCTGGACGGAGCGCCCTGCCAGGAACGACGTCGAAGCGGTCGTTCGCCGCTACTTCAGCCTCCTCCGAGCCGGGAGGATCTCCGAGGCCGAACAGCTCGTCGAGCACGCCTCGGTTCGGCACGTGCTCGAGTCGCTGTGGGACGGTTCGGTCGGAGCGAGCGCCGAAGCCGACGAGGCGAGTGGCAGCCGTGCCGCCGGCGAGTGGGAGCAGGACTTGTCCTGGCTCGGCGAACTCGGTCTCGGGGACTTCGCCTGGGGCCCCGCCGGCAGCCATCCCTATGTCGAGATCACCTACCGCGCGCGGACGATCGAGGTGGCCTTGGGCTTCTGGGTCAAGCCCACCGATGCCGGCTGGGTGCTCGCGGGTCCGTCGACCCTCTGGTAGGTCACACGAAGGAGCAGCACGATCCGGGCTCGGCTGACGACCACGGAGGTCCCCGCCGGTGGACGGTCAGCTGGCAACGATCAAGGTCCGACCAGGCCGGAGCGCCCCGTCGCCGCCCCCGTGCGCTGCAAAATCCAGGGCGGAGTACGGTCAATGGTCACGGGCGATTGACGGAGCTGTGGTTTCCGGTTCGGCCGCTGTCCCTAACCTGGCGAGCATGACACAGGGTCACCACCTCCACGTCGCCCACCCGGACGTCGCCCACCCCCACGCGGCGCACCCGGCCGCCTCCCGTCGGAGTGGCCGTCGCGTCGCATTCCGCCGTCCGGCCGTTGGTCGCCCGACGGGTCGCCCCGCCGGACTGCTCGTCGCCGTGGTCGCCACCGCGCTTGGCCTCACCACCGCCGCGCTGACCGCACCCGCCGTGTCCGCCACGCCCGGTGCGCCCGCGGCCTCCGCGTCCGTTGCCGCCACGCCCACCGACAGCGGGTCGGCCGGTGCCACGCCCGCGCCCGGCGAGGTGGTGGTCTCCGAGAGCTTCGCCGATGCCGGTCTCCCGGCCGGGTGGAACGCCGTCGAAGGCGACTGGAAGGTGGAGAACGGTCGTCTGGTCGGCGCCTCCGCCAACTCCGGCCAGCAGAGCCGGATCACCTTCGGCCGCCACCTGGACGACTTCCGCTTCGAGGCCACCGCCCGCTTCGACACCGTCCAGGACACCGCCCGTTGGGCGGCCCTGGGCCTGGACGTCCCGGCGAGCGGTTCGGCTCCGTGGTCCATCGCCACCATGCGCGCCGGCACCACCGCCGCCAACGGCCTGGAGTTCGCCCGGCGCACCCCCGGCAACGCGTGGAACGTCACCGACACCGCCGCCGCCCCGACCGCGGCCGGCACCGGTCGCGACGTGCGGATCGCCGTCGACGTGCACGGCGGCAGCGCCCGCTGGGTCTTCGAGGGCAAGGAGGTGCTGCGCACCACCCAGGTCGTCCGCAGCGCGGACGGCGGCCAGGCGCTGGTGGTGAACGGCGCGAAGGTGTCGTTCGACGACGTCAAGGTTACCGCCCTCGCCCCGGGGGCCTGGATCCGCCCGGCCGGTTCGCCGCTGACCGTGTTCGCCCACCGCGGTGCCTCCTCGGCGGCTCCGGAGAACACCCTGGTCTCCGACGAAATCGCCCGCCGCGGCGGTGCCGAGTGGATCGAGAACGACGTCCAGCCGAGCAGGGACGGCGTCCCCTACGTCCTGCACGACGACACCGTCGACCGCACGACCGACGGCAAGGGCCGGATCCGTGACCTGACGGCCGCACAGCTCGACGCGCTGGACGCCGGATCCTGGTTCGGCCCGGCCTACGCGGGTGCGCGCGTGCCGACCCTGGCCGCCCAGCTGGACGACCTCCGCAGCCGTGGCGGCGGTCTGCTGCTGGAGATCAAGGGCAGGCACAGCCGCGACGAGGTGGCCCGGATCGTCAAGGAGATCCGCGACCACGGCATGGCCGACCGCGTCCTGGTCCAGAGTTTCGAGGTGGACGCCCTGCGTTTCACCCGCGAGCTGGCGCCCGAACTGCCGCTCGGCCTGCTCCGCAGCGAGCTGGACGCCGACCCGGTGGCGATCTCGAAGGAGCTCGGCCTGGCGGTCTACAACCCGGCCGACGGCGCCCTGTCGCCCCGGATCGGCGTGGTGAGGGAGCTGCACGCGGCCGGGGTGGCCGTCAACGTCTGGACGGTCGACGCGGCGGCCCGCTGGAAGGCCCTGGAGGCCGCCGGCGTGGACGGCATCATCACCAACCGCCCGGCTGAGCTGGCCGGTTGGAACTCCGCCTGGCTGCAGGGCGGTAGCGTGGCGCCGCCGGTCGCGCCGAAGGTGGCGATCACCTCACCGGCCGCCGGCAGTACGCTGGACCGTTCGCAGCGGTAGCAGGCCGCCGTCGCGGTGCGGTCGAGCGGGGCGGAGACGGTACGGCTGACCCTGGGCGGCCAGGAGCTGGCACCCGGTGCCCTGCTCGACGCCACCGGGCTCGCGCTCGGCAGCCACACCCTGCGCGCCGGGAGCGGCACGGAGGCGGCGACCGGTGCGTGAGCTGACCTACGTCGCGCGCGACACCGTGGAGTGGCGCGAGGCCCCGGACCCGGTGCTCGCCTCCGGCCGGTAGGCGATCGTCGCGCCGGTCGCCGCCACCTCCTGCGACGTGGACTCCTCGATCCTGGCCGGCCACGCCACGCGGCGCCGGTCGCACCTGCAGCTCAGCCTCGACCCGCCGTTCGCCCTCGGCCGTGAGTGCGTCGCCCGCGTCGTCGAGACCGGTGACACGGTCACCACCGTCACCCCCGGCGACCTGGTCGTCGTGCCCCGGTCGATCAGCTGCGGCACCTGCGACCAGTGCCGGACCGGGCTGACCGCCCACTGCACGTCGGTGCCGCACATGGCCGTGTACGGAGCGCCGATCGGCGGCAACTGGGGCGGGCTCTTCTCCGACCTGGTCCACGTCCCCTACGCCGACGCCATGCTCGTCCCCCTCCCGCCCGGTCTCGACCCGGTCGCCATGGCCTCCGCCGGCGACAAGTGGTCCCTGGCCTGGCGCCTGGTCGCCCCGCACCTGAGGAACCGTCCCGGCGCCCGCGTCCTGGTCATCGCACGCGGCAGCATCGGCTTGTACGTGTGCGACGTCGCCCGCGCCCTCGGCGCCTGCGACGTCCTGTACGTCGACCCCGACCCGGCCCACCGCGCGCTCGCCGAGACCTTCGGGGCGCGCACCGCCGAGGCGATCGAGCCGATCCGCCACGGCTTCGACCGCGCGGTGGAGGCCACCGGCCGCGTCGACCAACTCGCCCTCGCCGTCAAGTCCCTCGCTCCAGAGGGCTTCTGCGAATCGGCCGGCAACCACTTCCGCCCCGGCGGGCTGCCCCTGCTCGACATGTACCTCACCGGCGTCACCCTGCGCATCGCCCGGGACAACGTCCGCGCCCACATCCCCGACGCCCTCGCCCTCGCCGGCTCCGGCGCGGTCGACCCCGCGCGGGTCGTCTCCCACGTTCTCGACTGGGAAGACCTGCCTTCCGCACTGCCCGAGAGACACCTCAAGCCCGTCTTCGTCCGCGACCTCGCCACCCGCTGAGCCCGCACGCAGCCGCCACGGCACCGGACCGCGAGGCCGTCCGTTCAGCGAGGCCGTCCGTACCGCGAGGCCGTCCGTTCAGCGAGTGGCGCGTTCCGGGGGCCGTCCCGCTCCCCGGGGCGGTCTGCGAGAGTACGGGGATGAAACTTCGCTGCGCCGTACTCGACGACTACCAGGGTGTCGCCACGAGCATCGTCGACTGGTCGCCGGTGACCGACCGGGTGGAACTGACGGCCTTCCCCGCACACTTCGACTCGGCGGACGAACTGGTCGACGCCGTCGCCGGCTTCGACATCATCGTGACCTTGCGCGAGCGGGTGGCCTTCCCGGCCGAACTGTTCGCCCGGTTGCCCCGGTTGCGGCTGCTGGTCGCCTCCGGGATGCGCAACACGGTGATCGACTACGCGGCCGCCCGTGCGCACGGGGTGACGGTCTGCGGTACGGCGAGCTCCGCCACGCCGCCGGTGGAGCTGACCTGGGCGCTGCTGCTCGGTCTCGCCCGGGGCATCGTCACCGAGAACAACGCGCTGCGCACGGGTGGTCCGTGGCAGAGCACCCTCGGCGCCGACCTGGCCGGGCGACGGCTCGGGCTCCTCGGCCTGGGGAAGATCGGCGCCCTGGTGGCCCGGGTGGGCCTCGCGTTCGGCATGGACGTGGTCGCCTGGAGCCCGAACCTGACCGAGGAGCGGGCCGCGGCGGTCGGTGTCCGGCGCGTCGCCTCCAAGGAGGAGCTACTGCGTGAGAGCGACTTCGTCTCCGTGCACCTGGTGCTGGGCGATCGCAGCCGTGGCCTGCTCGGCAAGGCCGAGTTCGCGGTGATGAAGCCGCAGGCGTACCTGGTGAACACCTCGCGGGCGGCGATCGTCGACCAGGAGGCGTTGCTCGCCGCGCTGACCGAGGGCCGGATCGCGGGTGCGGCGGTGGACGTCTTCGACGTCGAACCGCTGCCGGCAGACCACCCGCTGCGCACCGCGCCCCGGCTGCTGGCGACCCCGCACCTCGGCTATGTCTCGGGCGACACCTACCGCACGTACTACGGGCAGGCGGTGGAGGACATCGAGGCGTTCCTGGCGGGCTCCCCGGTCCGCGCCCTGGGCTGATCGGTTCAGCGGCCGATCGGCTCGGGAGGCGGACCGGCAGCCTCGCCGAGCACGTGGAAGCGGCCCGCCGCCCCGGGAGACCGCCCGGAGCGGCGGGCCGCCGCTGTGGTGCCGAGAGCGGGTCGTCAGCCGACCGAGACGGCGCTCCAGGCGGCCGCGACGGCCTTGTACTCGGTGCTGGTGGCGCCGTACAGGTCCTTGGCCGCGTTCAGGGACGCCGTGCGGGCGCCCTTGTAGTCCGTGGTGGAGGTCATGTAGACGGTCAGCGCGCGGTACCAGATCTTGGCGACCGCCTGGTTGCCGATGCCGGTCACCGTGGAGCCGTTGCAGGTGGGGCTGTTGTAGGTGTAACCGTTGATGGTCTTGCTGCCGCTGCCCTCACTGGCCAGGTAGAACCAGTGGTTGCCGACGCCCGAGGAGTTGTGCACGTCGAGCTGGCCGACCTTGCGGCTCCAGCAGTCGGCGGACCGGCCGTCCAGCGAGGGCTTGTCCATCCGGCGCAGCCACGGCGGGGTGGACTGGTCGCTGAAGAGGTAGTCGGGGGTGTCCACCGCGTTGTTGGCGTACCACTCGACCATGGTGCCGAAGATGTCGCTGGTGGCCTCGTTGAGGCCGCCGGACTCGCCGCTGTAGCGGAGGTTGGCGGTGGCGCTGGTGACGCCGTGGGTCATCTCGTGGCCCATGGTGTCGAGGTCGACCTGCTCGGGGTCGGTGGTGCCGTCGCCGTCACCGGTCATCATGCAGAAGCAGCTGTCGGACCACTGGGCGTTGTCCCAGCTGCTGCCGACGTGGACGAAGACGGTGGCGCCCTTGCCGTCGTTCTTGATGCCGTTGCGGCCGAAGGTGTTCTTGTAGTAGTCGTACGTCCAGGCGGTGTTGGCGTGGGCGTCGACGGCCGCGGTGGCGCGGTCGGTGGAGAACTTCCGCCCGTCGCCCCAGACGTTGTCCGTGTCGGTGAAGAGCGTCCCGGAACTCGCGTTGAGCGAGTTCGCCGAGACGTTGTGGGCGTCCTTGGTGACGTGCTTGCGCACCGGGTCTATCAGCGCGTACCCGCCGGACTGCGCGGTGGTGTCGATGGTGATGTCGCCGGTGTACTCGGAGTGGCCGGTGCCGCTGGCCTGGTGCTCGGAGTCGTAGGTCTCGATCTGCTCGCCGGTGGAGGCGTCGGTGACGACGACCTTTCCGGCGGGCTGGCCGTGGTCGCCGATGCCGGCGACGGTGGTCTTCCAGGCGAGCCGGGGCGTGCCGTCGGCGGCCCAGACGACCAGCTCGGGGGAGCTGGTCGCGGCGCCGATGGTCGGCGCGGCCTGCAGGGCGCGGCTCGCGGTGGTCTGCGCCGGGACGCCCGGGACGATGGACTTCACCGCGGCGTCGTGGGCCGCCGCGCGGGAGGAGTCCTTGAGCCGGCCGCGCGCGTCCTGGTGCACCACCAGGTCGCCGCCGATGACGGGCAGACCCTGAAAGGTGCGGTCGAAGCGCACGTGCTGGGTGCCGTCGGCGTCGATGACGACGTCCTTGACCTGAAGGTCCTGACCGTCGCCGAAGCCGAACACCCCCGCGTTGTGGGTGACGTTGGCCCTGGCCAGGGCGATCGCCGCGGCCCGGTCGGCGGGGGCGGCGGATGCCGTGCCGGCCTGGAAGGTGACGGCGACGAGGGCGGCGGTGACCGCGAGGGCTCCGGCCGCGAGGTGGCGGCGCTGAGAGGAGGTGGGGCTCACTCTGACTCCAGTCGGGGTAGCTGCAGGGAAGAGCTGGATCAGAGATTGACGGTGAGCTGCCAAGCTCGGCTAGACATTCGATCAGATCTTGACCAATCTGTGTCCTGTACTGATCAAACCTGATCGGTCGTGAAGGAGTGCTGGAGGGGGCGGCCATGACGATCCGGTACAGCTGGCGCGGGGTCTTCGGCAACGACGAACTCACCGCCCTGCACGCCGAGGGATTCGGCGGGCCCGCCGGGCCGATCGACTGGCGTGCCCGCCTGGAGCGGCACAGCCTCGGCTGGGTCTGCGCCCGCCCGGCCGGCGGCGCCCTGGCCGGCTTCGTCAACGTCGCCTGGGACGGCGGCGCCCACGCCTTCCTGCTGGACGCCGTCGTCGCCCGCGCCACCCGGCACGGCGGCATCGGTGCCGGGCTGGTCGCCACCGCCGCCGAGGCCGCCCGCTCCGCCGGCTGCGAGTGGCTGCACGTGGACTTCGAGGAACACCTGCGCCCCTTCTATCTGGACGCTTGCGGCTTCCGCCGCACCGACGCCGGCCTCCTCCGGCTCTGAGGCTCGCGCTCGCGACGGCTCCCGCGTCCGGCTCGCGTCCAGCGCGCGACGGCTCCCGCGTCCGGCTCGCGTCCTGCCCGCGACCGCGCCCGCGTCCATGCCCGCGACCGCGCCCGCGTCCATGCCCGCGACCCGTCCACCTCCGGCCGCTGCCTCCGACCCCCTGCGGCCGGCCCCCGCCGGGCCGTACGCTCGCGGGATGGACGGATGGCTGGGGGCCTGGACGGGCGGACGGCGGGCGG
Organism: Kitasatospora sp. NPDC050463; assembly: GCF_040655255.1. Classification (NCBI taxonomy): domain Bacteria; kingdom Bacillati; phylum Actinomycetota; class Actinomycetes; order Kitasatosporales; family Streptomycetaceae; genus Kitasatospora; species Kitasatospora sp. NPDC050463. The sequence continues at coordinate 30,696 of NZ_JBFAJO010000054.1, read as the reverse complement.
TGCATCTCGGCAACGTCGCCGACTTCAACGAGCAGTTCTTCGCGCCCGGGGTGGACGCCGCCCAGCGGGCCCGGCGCCTGCGGCAGGCGCACCACTACGCCGGCATGGCGAGCTGCTACAGCCCCGAGCCGGCGCTGGTGGTCCTGCCGGGCGAGGTCGAGCGGGCCTGGATCGACTGGCTCGCCCGGGAGTTGGAGTGGGGGCCGGTAGAGCTGTACAGCGGGGTCGCCCCGCAGGAGACGCTCGCGCGGGCACTCGCCGGACGGCCGGCGCTGGCGGAGCGGATCGCCGCCGGCGGCCTGCCGGTGCTGCCCTGGGGGCGGACGGCCGCCCAGGGGGAGGGGCCCGAGCTGTCGGCCGTGCGGCGCTACGAGTCCAAGGCGGCGGCGCACGGGCTGTTCACCGAACTGGCCCCGGCGCACCCCGGGATCGTCGTTCCCCGCCAGGAGCAGCCGGGCTCCCCGCGCCGCGCCGCCCGCCGGCTCACCGTCCGCGCGAGTCGCGGCCTGACCACGGTGCTGAAGAGCCCGCACGGCGTCGGCGGCTACGGAACGGCCGTCGTGACCCCGCAGGAGCTGTTCGCGGCCGGCGGTGCCCGGGCCCTGCTGCGCCGGCTGGCCCGGGCCGAACTGCTGCCGCCCGGTGGGGACCTCCTGCTGGAGGAGTACGTCGACGGCGGCCGTGCCGACCGTCTGCGCGACCTCACCTTCGACGCGGTGGTCGGCGACGACGGTCGCGTCCACCCGGTCGGCGTCGGTGAGATGGCGGTGGACGGCACCCGCTACCAGGGGGTGACGGTCGGTCCGGGCGTGGTGCCGCCGGGTGCGGCGGCGACCGCCGAACGGTTCGGACTCGCGGTGGGCGAGCGGCTCGCCGCCGAGGGCCACCGCGGTTGGTACGACGTCGACTTCGTCACCGACCGGGAGCGCCGGCTCGCCCCGACCGAGATCAACCTACGGCTCACCGGGCCCGCGATCGCGTTCGTGCTGCGGGCCCGGTTGGACCTGGTCCGTGGCCCCGGTCATCTGGTCCGCACTCTGGACGCGCTGCCGCTCGGCGCCCGGATCTCCCAGGAGGCGCTCCACGACCACCTGGACCGGCTGCGCCCGCACTGCGCCCGCCTCGGCGCCACCGTCCTGCCGCTGGTGCCGACGGCGGGCTACGAGCCGGAGCCCGCCGTCGGTCTGGCGCTCGCCGCACGCGGGGTCGAGGCGCTGGACGCGGCGCAGGCGCTGATCGGTGCGGGAAACCACGCGCTGGGCCGGATGTTCGAGGCCCTGCGCTGAGCGGCCCTGTGCTGAGCGGCCCTGTGCTGAGCGGCCCTGTGCTGAGCGGCCCCGCGCTGAGCGGCCCCGCGCCGCACATACCGAGAGCTCCCCGGGAGCCCTGGGAGCCCGGGGAGCCGAGGGTGCCTCACTTCCGCTCGGACGGCGGCCGCCAGGCGAGGAAGCGGGCCACGATCAGGGCCGCGGCCATCAGCGCGATGTTGAAGACGTAGACCAGCACCGCCTGCCGCGGCCAGTCCGTGGGCGAGCTGGTCCGGTACAGGTTGTCCTGCGGCCACCAGGAGGCCAGCAGCCAGAACACCGACAGGTGGGCGGCGATCGAGAGCCCGGGCGGCCGGCCGTACCTGGCGATCACCGCCGGTCCGGCCACCAGGAAGGCCGCGCCCAGGCCGAACGAGACCCACTCGGCGAGGTACAGGATGCGGAACCAGCCGCTGTACGTGTCGGGCACCGCGGAGAGGTCGGTGGAGCCCGGCCAGAAGGAGTCGGTGAGCAGCCAGGCCGCGAGGGCGAAGGGCAGGGCGAGGAAGGCCCAGCCGCATCCGGTGAGACCGGTCTCCCTGGCCTCGCCCGCCCGGCCGCCCCCGGCCTTGCCGCCCCCGCCCTTGTGACCGCGCGAGCCGCCCGAGCCGCCCTTCCCGGTTCGGGGACCGGTGGAGTCGCGCGGCGCCGGCAGCGGCAGGGAGCCGCGGTCGAGCTTGCCGGCCCTGGTCCGGGGGAGCGCGGGCAGCGGCACCACCGCGGTGGGCAGTTCGCCGGCGGGCAGGCGCTTCGTCAGATGGGCGGAGAGCGACCACGCGTCGGCCCCGTCGGCCTCCGGGCCGGTGACCGCGTACCCGACCAGGGCGCGCCGCCCCGGCTCCGGCTCCACCTCGGCGACGGCGGCCTCCCGGACCGCCGGGTGCGAGCGCAGCACGCCCTCGGCGGCCGCGGCCGCGGTGACCCGCTTGACCACGTCGGTGGCCCGGACGGAGTCGACCGGCCCGACCACGGCCTCGGCGCGGGCGGTGAACTCCAGCACGCCGTCCTCGCGGACCCGCCCGAGGTCGCCGGTCAGCAGGACCCGGCCGTCCGGGTCGAAGGCCGCGGGGCGGAACCGGCGGGCCGTCTCGTCGGGCCGGTTCAGATAGCCCCGGCCCAGGCCCGCACCGGCCACGGCGATCTCCCCGACCGCCCCGCCCGGGGCGGGCCCGCCGTCCGGGCCGAGCACATGGACCCGGGCGCCGGGGAACGGCTCGCCGACCAGCGAGACCCGCTCACTGCCCTCTCCGCCCGTCGCGCCGGCCGCGTCGAAGTACGTACTGTCCACGGACGCCTCGGCGAGGCCGTACACGTTCAGTACCCGGACGTCCGGGCCGAGCAGTCGCTGCAGGCCCAACTGCTCGTCCAGGTACCACTTCTCGGCGCCGACGGTGAGCAGCCGCACCCCGGGCAGCGCGCCGCCGGACGCGGTGAGGTGCGCCCGGAGCCGCCGCGCGGTGCGGACGTTCAGCTCCAGCACGGTGATGCCCTCGGCCGCCACCAGGGCGGGCAGGTCGGCGATGTCGGCGCTGCGGTCCAGGGTGAGGTTGCGCGGCGCGACCACCAGGGTGGCGCCGGTGCACAGTGCGCGCACCCAGTCCGCGGTGAAGACGTCGAACTCCAGGCTCGCCGTCTGCAGGATCCGGTCGTCGGCGCGGAGCCCGTACACCGCGCGCCAGCCCCGGTGGGCGGCTAGCAGGTTGCGGTGCTCGATCAGCGCGCCCCGGGGCAGGCCGGTCGAGCCGGAGGTGAAGAAGACGCAGGCCAGGTCGTCCGGTCCGGTGGCCACCGTCGGCGGACCGGCGGGCTGTGCCGCGACCGCCCCGGCCGCCGAGTCGACGCAGACCACGGCACGCCCGCCGGCGTCCGACAGTCGCACCCGGTGGCTCTCCTCGGTCACCACCACGGCCGGATCGGCCTCCGTGAGCACATGCCGCAGCAGCGGGTCGGGTGCCCCCGGCTCCAGCGGTACGTACGCGCCGCCGGCCTTCAGCACCGCGAGCAGGGCGACGAACACCTCCGTGCCCCGGCCCAGTGCGACCGCCGCCCGGCTGCCCGGCTCCAGCCCGACCGCCACCAGGTGGCGGGCCAGCCGGTCCGCCCGCGCGTCCAGCTCCCCGTAGGTCAGCTCCCCGGCGCCGCAGCGGACGGCGACCGCCTCCGGCGCCCGCCGTGCCTGCTCCTCGAACCGCCCGTGCAGCGTCCCGGCGCGCCCCACCGGCTCCGCGTCCCACCCCATCCGTCCAGCCCCCTTCACATCGTGCTTCGCTCCGATCCTCCCGCCAACTGCCGTCCGAGAACAGGGGCGTGCAGACCGGCCGGCCGGCCCGCGCCCCGTCCCCGCCCCCGCGCGCCCCGGGCCAGGGGCGCGCCGGGCCCCGTCCACACCTCGGACGCTCCCGGCCGCCGTCCGTTCGACGGTTGTACTCTGCACGCGGACGGCCGGTGCCTGCCCACCCGGTGCGGTGCCGAGCCCGCACCCTGTCCGGCGCCAACCCCACGGAGGCCCGCCCGCCATGAGCACGTCCGATCCGCTGCCCGCCGGCCCGCTGCTGCGCACCCGGGACGTCGACGTCGTCCGGGACGGCCGCCACCTGCTGCGCGGGATCGACCTCACCATCGAGCCCGGCGAGCACTGGGCGCTGCTCGGTGCGAACGGCGCCGGCAAGTCGACCCTGCTGGCGCTGCTCGGCGCGGTCTCCCACCCCACCCGGGGCGAGGTGGACGTCCTGGGCCGACGGCTCGGCCGGGTCGACATCCGCGAGCTGCGCGCCCACCTCGGCCACGTCAACCCGCGCCACCCGCTGCGCTCGCCGCTCACCGTGCGCGAGGTGGTGCTCACCGGTCTCACCAACACCATCGAACCGGACCTGCACCGCAAGCCCTCCCCCGAGGAGCTCGACCGCGGCGAGCGGCTGATCGAGACGCTCGGTATGACGGCGCTGGCGGAGTCGCCCTGGCCCACGCTCTCCCAGGGGGAGCGGGGCCGGGCGCTGATCGCCCGCGCCCTGATGCCCAGCCCGCGGCTGCTGCTGCTCGACGAGCCCGCCACCGGGCTCGATCTGACCGCCCGCGAGCTGCTGCTGGACAGCCTGGACCTGCTGCGCCATCAGCACCCGGAGCTGGCCAGCGTGCTGGTCACGCACCATCTGGAGGAGCTGCCGGAGAGCACGACGCACGCACTGCTGTTGCGCGACGGCGAGTGCGTCGCGGCCGGTCCGGTGGACGAGGTGATGACCACCGAGCTGGTCAGTGCCTGTTTCGGTCACCCGATCCGGATCAGCCGGCACGAGGGCCGCTGGAGCGCCCGCGCGGCCGCCCGCCGGACGCCCGGCCGCTGAGGGCGGCCGCGGTGGCGGGTCGCGGAAGGCGGGCCGGCGGGATGCGCCCGGGCGGCGTCCCTCGGGCCCGGCCGGTGGTGGCCGGAATTAGTCGGTGGGCTGACGGCACGCCGCCCGCCCGGCCCGTCCCCACCTGCGTGGATCGAAGGCGGGCCCCGGTGTAGACGGCGAAATCAGATGTCCCTAAGGTATGCCTTAGCTAAGTGGGTGGGGGGCACCGGTGGCCCCGGTTCCCGTACCCACTCTCAGTCATGCCCTGAACCGTCTGCCTTCCCCGCTGGAGCCCTCATGTCCGCCCGTCGTTCCACCGCAGCCGCGCTGCTCACCCTTGCTGTGACGACCGCCGCGCTGGCCGGTTGCTCGCAGAAGAAGGACGACAAGGCCTCCGCCGACGCCGTGAAGGTGAACGCCACCGACACGGCCTGTGAGGTCTCCAAGACGAGTTTCCCGGCCGGCCACGTCGTGATCGACATAGCGAACAAGGGGTCGAAGACCACCGAGGTCTACGTCTACGGCGACGGCGACAAGATCATCACCGAGCGCGAGAACATCGGCCCCGGTACCAAGGCCAGCATCAACGCCGAGATCAAGGCCGGGTCGTACGAGATCGCCTGCAAGCCGGGCATGGTCGGCGACGGCATCCGGCAGAAGATCACGGTCACCGGTGGCGCCGGTGCCTCCGCCGCCCCGTCCGACCCCCGGCTGACCGCCGCGGTCGACGCCTACCGCGTCTACGCGCAGGAGCAGGCCGACGCCACCATCCCGGCCGTCGAGGCGTTCGCCGCCGCGATCAAGGGCGGGGACCTGGAGAAGGCGAAGTCGCTGTTCGCGCCGTCGCGCACCGGTTGGGAGCGCACCGAGCCGGTCGCGGAGAGCTTCGGTGACGTCGACCCGAAGACCGACACCCGCGAGGACGGTCTGGAGGCCGGCCAGGACTGGACCGGCTGGCACAAGCTGGAGAAGTCCCTCTGGGCCGACGCCACGATCGGTGACGACGAGAAGAAGCTTGCCGACCAGCTGGTGGCGGACCTGAAGGACTGGCAGAAGAAGATCCCCGAGGCGGAGATCACCGCGACCAGCATGGCCAACGGCGCCAAGGAGCTGCTGGACGAGGTCGCCACCGGCAAGATCACCGGTGAGGAGGACCGCTACAGCCACACCGACCTGGCGGACTTCGCCGCCAACGTCGAGGGTGCGAAGAAGGCCTACGAGCTGCTCAAGCCGGTCGCCGCGGAGAAGGACGCCGAGCTGGCCAAGACCCTGGACTCGGAGTTCGCCGCGATCCAGACGCTGCTGGCCAAGTACAAGCAGGCCGACGGCGGCTACACCTCCTACGACAAGGTCACCGAGGCCGAGCGCAAGACCTTCTCCGACGCGGTGAACTCGCTGGGCGAGCCGCTGTCGAAGCTGGCCGCCGCCGTGGTCGTCAAGTAACACCCGCCCGGAAGGCGCCCGGTCCCGCCGGTCGCCAGCCCACCGCCGTGGCGGCCCCAGCGGCCGCCACGGCATCCGTGAGTCAGTACAGAGAAGGGTCCGCCTGTCGATGGACGCCGAGAACCAGCAGCAGAACGGGACGCCGGCCGGCACCGACGTCGAGGCCGCCACGAGTGAGCGCGACGGTGCGGGCCGCAGCCCGGTGAGTCGTCGTGCGGTGATCGGTTGGGCGGGTGCGGGTGTCGCGCTCGGTGCGGCGGCGGTGGGTTCGGTCGCCGCCGCGACCCGGCAGGACGAGGACACCCCCGCGGCGCCGGCCACCGCCGCGGACGTCCCCTTCTACGGTGAGCACCAGGCGGGGATCGCCACGCCGGTCCAGGACCGCCTGCACTTCGCCGCGTTCGACGTGTCGGCGAGCGCGACCCGTGAGTCGCTGGTGAAGATGCTGAAGGAGTGGACGAAGGCGGCGGCCGCGATGACCGGCGGCCGTGAGGTCGGTACGGGCGCGGCGACCGGTCTGCCGGAGGCGCCGCCGGACGACACGGGTGAGGCCCTGGGCCTGCCCGCCTCCCGGCTCACCCTCACGATCGGTTTCGGCCCGGGGCTGTTCGAGAAGGACGGCGTGGACCGTTTCGGCCTGAAGGCGAGGCGCCCGGAGGCGCTGATCGACCTGCCGAACTTCAAGGGCGACAAGCTCGACCCGCAGCGCTCCGGCGGCGACCTGTGCGTCCAGGCCTGCGCGGACGACCCGCAGGTCGCCGTGCACGCGATCCGCAACCTGGCCCGGATCGGCATGGGCACGGTCAACATCCGCTGGTCGCAGCTGGGTTTCGGCAAGACCTCCTCCACCACCCCGGACGCGCAGACGCCGCGCAACATGATGGGCTTCAAGGACGGCACCCACAACATCGCCGGCAGCGACACGGCGAAGCTGGCCGAGCACGTCTGGGTGGGCCCGGGGGAGGGCCCGGAGTGGATGACCGGCGGCTCCTACCTGGTCGCCCGGCGGATCCGGATGCACATCGAGACCTGGGACCGCACCTCGCTCAAGGAGCAGGAGGACGTCTTCGGCCGCACCAAGGGCGAGGGCGCCCCGTACGGCAGGCCCAAGGAGCACGACGCCCCGGACCTGAAGGCGATGCCCGAGGACTCCCACGTGCGCCTGGCCCACCCGGACACCAACAACGGCCTGATGATCCTGCGCCGCGGCTTCTCCTTCACCGACGGCACCGACGGCCTCGGCCGCCTGGACGCCGGCCTGTTCTTCCTCGCCTACCAGCGCGACAGCCGCAAGGCGTTCGTCCCGCTCCAGCAGCGGCTGGCCTCCAGCGACAAGCTCAACGAGTACATCCAGCACGTCGGTTCCGCCCACTTCGCCTGCCCGGCGGGCGTGCGCAAGCCCGGCGAGTGGTGGGGCCAGGCGCTCTTCGGCTGACCTGGCGCGCCCTTCCCCACGTACCACCACCACACCCCTCCAGGAGCCAGCGTGTTCGGCAACTACCTGATCGGCCTGCGCGAGGGCCTCGAAGCCAGCCTCGTCGTCTGCATCCTGATCGCCTATCTGGTCAAGACCGACCGCCGGGACAAGCTCCCGCCGGTCTGGTCGGGGGTGGCGGCCGCGGTGGTCCTCAGCATGGCCTTCGGCGCGGTCCTGCAGTTCGGCTCCTCGCAGCTGACCTTCGAGGCCCAGGAGGCCCTCGGCGGCACGCTGTCGATCGTCTCCGTCGCCCTGGTCACCTGGATGGTGTTCTGGATGCGCCGCACCGCCCGCCACCTGAAGGCCGAACTGCACGGCAAGCTGGACGCGGCCGTGGCGATGGGCGCCCTCGCGCTGGTGACCACGTCGTTCCTGGCGGTGGGCCGGGAGGGGCTGGAGACGGCGTTGTTCATCTGGTCGGCGGTGCAGGCCACCGACGACGGCTACAACCCGGTCATCGGAGCGGCGCTGGGCCTGCTCACCTCGGTGGTGCTGGGCTGGCTGTTCTACCGGGGCGCGCTCAAGATCAACCTGGCCAGGTTCTTCACCTGGACCGGCGCGATGCTGGTCGTCGTCGCGGCCGGCGTGCTCGCCTACGGCGTGCACGACCTCCAGGAGGCCGGCTGGCTCGGCGGTCTGCACGACCTGGCCTTCGACATCAGCAGCACCATCCCGAAGGACAGCTGGTACGGCACCCTGCTGAAGGGCGTGTTCAACTTCCAGCCCGACCCGACGGTCCTGCAGGTGGTCGTCTGGGCGCTGTACCTCGTCCCGACGCTGGCGGTGTTCTTCGGGCTCTTCGGCGCCAGGCCCCCCAAGCCCGTCGCCTCGAAGACCGGCTCCGCGAAGCCCGCCGCCTGACCACGGCCCCACCGCGGCACCCCGACCGCCCCGCCCGGCACCCGCCGGACGGGGCGGTTCGGCGTTTCGGGGCTCCGCACCGCCGGAAGCCCCGGGCTCAGGCGCCCGGCGCTACCGGAGAGGTCCGTAGGTGAACAGGAAGACGACGAGGACGGCGAGACCGATCGCCGTCATGACCCAGCGCGCCACCGGGAACTCCTGGCGGAGGTACTCCGCTTCGTGCTCCTGCCCGAGGTGCCGCTCGGCCTTGCCCCGCGCGCCCACCACCGACCACTTGCTGTAGCCGCAGGTGTCGCAGACGACCCGGACGGAGTCGGCCCGGCGGGAGACGATCCGTACGACGTGCTGGTGCCCGTCCGGATCCTCGCCCGTCACTCTGCTGTGCTCCATGGCCCGCCCCCTCCGGCGTTCGCGCCTCGTACCGGACCATCGTGCCACGCAGCGCCCCGACCCCCGCGCCCGCACTCCCTGCGCCCGCACTCCCCGCGCGGGCCGCACCCCGGTACACAGGCCGTGCGGCACCCTCCGGCGCCGTGCGGGCCCGTGCGGCGCCCGGCCGCGAGCTGACCGCCGGTCAAAAAAGTTCACCTCCGGGGTCTACCCGCGTAAACCCCTGTCGCGCCATGCTGGTTGCCAGCCCGGGCCGCTCCGCCCGGGGGCTTCCGCCTGCCCTCACACCGATTCTGGAGTCCCCGTATGCCTGCGATACGCACGCTGCACCGCTCCCTGCCGGCCGCCCTCGGCGCCCTGCTGCTCGCCCTCACCGCCCTGCTGGCCGGCGCCGGTAGCGCTCAGGCCGCCCTGCCCACCCCGGTCTCGGCCGCGACGGCCCGCTCCTACCTGGCCTCCCTCCCGGCGACCGCGGAGTCCCACGACGACACCTACGACCGGACGCTGTTCCCGCACTGGATCACCATCGCCGGCACCTGCAACACCCGTGAGACGGTCCTCAAGCGCGACGGCAGCGGCGTGGTCACCGACTCCGCCTGCGCCTCCGTCAGCGGCAACTGGACCTCGGTCTACGACAACGTGACGACCACCAGCGCCTCCACCTTCGACATCGACCACCTGGTGCCGCTGGCCGAGGCCTGGCGTTCCGGCGCCTGGGCGTGGACCACGGACCAGCGCAAGGCCTTCGCCAACGACCTGACCCGCCCGCAGCTGATCGCCGTCTCCGCGAGCTCCAACCGCTCCAAGGGCGACCAGGACCCGGCCCACTGGCTGCCGCAGACCTCCTACCGCTGCACCTACGCCCGCGCCTGGGTGCAGGTGAAGTACTTCTACGGCCTGACCGTGGACAGCGCGGAGAAGAGCGCGCTCACCTCGATCCTCAACGGTTGCTGAGGAATCGTTCCTGCCGGTAGGCGCCGCCCGCCGGGAACGTTCCCGGCGGGCGGCGCCTACCCGGTCCGTGGAGCGGGGCGGGCGGCCACCGGCTCTTGACGCGGGTCTCCCCGTCCCCGTGGACCCCCCGCCGTCCCGACGATCCGGCGAGGGGTGCTCCCCTCCTCGGGTAGGACGTGGGCCCTGAGGTCCCGCCCTCGGGGCGGACACCCGGCGGGCTACTCGACGGCGACGCCCCAGCGCTGTGCGAGCCCGGCCAGCCCGCCCGCCACCGCCGCCCCGGCCGGGGTGAACCGCCATCCGCCGCCGGTGCGGCGGAACGAGCCGACCACCAGCGCGGTGTCCGGCACCCCGGCGGTGACGGCCGCCCAGTGCTGCGGCCCGGCGGCGTCCGGGCCGAACGTGGCGGTCAGGGCCAGCCCGTGCACGTAGCCGAGCGGCAGCGCGGGGGGCTCCTCCTCCTCGGTGGAGACCGCGACCGCCACCTCGTCCACGTGCGCCGCCACCCGGCCGAGGTGCAGGCTGAGTTCGGCCTCCCGGACGGGCTCGCCCGGCTTGGAGCGGGTGGGGTGCAGGCGGACCGCGCCGTCCGGGTCCTGCGGGTTGTTGAAGAAGACGAAGTGCTCGTCGCTGACCACCCGTCCGGCGGCGCAGAGGAAGGCGGAGACGTCGAGCTCCACCGCGTCCCCGCCGGCCGTGCGGCTCTGCCAGGAGAGCCGCACCGTGGTCGGGCGGTCGTCGCCCGCCGCGCCGCCGGCGTCGGCGGCGGGCCCGGGCCCGGTGGCGCGCTCGGGCCCGCCCCGGTCGCCGCCGTTCGCGCCACCACCGCCGTCGGCGCGGGCCGCCGCACCGGCCGGACCGCCGCCACCGCCGCCGAGCCGGCCGCGCAGCCCCTGTTCGGCCAGCAGCTCGACCAGCTCCGGCCCGCTCACCAGGCTCAGCGGCTTGTTGCGGATGTACTCGTAGGAGCCGGGCCCGAAGCCGGCCGTGGTCACCAGGATGCCCTTGATCGCGCCGTGGTGGCGCACGGTCGAGTCGAGGTCCCGGACGGCGGTGGGGGAGACCGTCGAGCGGTAGCGCTTGGCCTGGATGACGATCCGTCCACCGGTCACCGGGTCGAGGTCCTCGGCCACCACGTCCACCCCGGCGTCCCCGCTGCGCGCGGTGGTCATCACCCGGAAGCCGCGCAGCCGGAACAGTTCGGCGATCAGTTCCTCGAACTCGATCGGGTCCATCTCGAAGAGGTCCGGCTCGTCCTCGCCGCCCTGTCCGGCGAGGCTGCCGCCGACCGTCTCGGGCAGCCGGTCCGGCCGTACCTCGTCCAGTCGCTCCGGCCGGGCGGACAGGACGCCCCCGAGCCCCTGGAAGCACTCCACGGCCGCCACCCGGTCCAGCGCCAGACCGGCGAACTCGGACCGGTCCACGGTGACCGTGGACAGGAAGCGCTCGGCCTCCCGGCCGGTCGCCGGGTCGATGCCGCGCACGAAGCCGTTGAGCACCACCGACGCCAGCTGGCCGTCCGCGTCCGCGCGGAAGAGTTCGGCGACCACCCGCAGCGCGCTCTGCGCCAGGACCTCGCGGTAGAGCGCCTTGCGCTCGGTGGCCGGGCGGGCCACCTCGGCCTCCCGGTCGTCCGTCTTCACGTACCGCACCCGGGCGGCGGCCGGGACGACGTCCGCGCCGGGCAGCTCCCAGTTGACGACCAGTTGGCGGGTCGAGGCCTCCCAGGCCGCGACCAGCCGGTGCGGGAACCCCTCCGGCCAGCCCGCCGAGGCGTACAGCACCGCGGTGAAGTACTCCTGCACCGCCGCCGCCTCGCCGGAGCGCAGCCGGCGCAGCAACTCCTGCGTGCGGGAGGCTCGTTCCTCGTCCTGGCGGCGGTGCTGGGCCACCCAGTCCAGGTACTGCCGGTGGTACTCGGCCAGTCGGCGCTGCCGGTCCGCCTCGGCCGCCTGCGCCGCGTACCAGTCCTGCTCGAACCGGGCCCGGGCCTGCGCCACGTACTGTTCGTACTGCCGCCGGACCGCCGGGTTGCGGGCCTGGGCGGCGTCCGGCGGCGGCACCGAGTAGTGCGCCTGGTCGGGCATCGGCACCGGTTCGCCGAGCCGGCCCGGCTCGAACGGCGGCAGCGTCCGGGGCGCCAGCAGGGCCTGCGGACTGAACGCCGCCCGGCCCAGCCCGGCTGCCAGCAGGCCCCTCAACTCATCGACCCGGCCGTCCAGTTCGGCCGTCTGCCGGGCCGCCTCCGCCTCCCGCGACTGCTGGTACGCGCGCAGCGCCTCACGCTCGCCCCGGGCGGCCGCCCGCTGGGCCTCGCGTTCCTCGCGTTCGCGCCGGCGCTGCTCGGTCGCCTGGGCGCGCCACCGCGCCTCCTCCCGGCGCTGCTCCTGTCGCTGCGTCTCCGCCCAGACCGCCAGCACACCGTTGTTCCGCCGCCCCGCCACCGTCCACCCCTTCGCCTCGCGCCCGGCCGCGCCCGCGCGCCGCCTCCCGGCCGCGCCGCCGCCGCGCCCGCCACAATAGAACGTGGACGGGTGAACCGGCCAAGCGCCCATGACCTGCGAAGGCGTCCGGAGCGACCCGGCGTCACCCGGCCACCCGGATCACGACCTTCCCGACGGTCTCCCGGGCGAGGAAGTGCCGGTAGGCGTCCGGCACCTCGTCGAAGCCGAACTCCCGCCCGATCGCCGGACGCAGCCCGTGCTGTCCGACCGCACGGAGCATCGCCTCCAGGTCGGTGCGACTGCCGACGAACTCCCGGCGGATCGTCGCCAGCGACCCCGCGTACGCCTCGTCGGTGATCCGCAGCGCGGCCGGCTCGTCGGAGACGACCCAGAGCAGCACGATCTGCCCGTACAGCGCGGCGGCGCGCACCGACTGGTCGATGGTGGCCGGGCCGTGGGTCTCGACCACCAGGTCGGCGCCGGCGCCGCCGGTCAGCCGCCGGACCTCCGCGGACCACTCCGGGGTGCGACGGCGGTCCAGGACGTGGTCCGCGCCGAGGGCGGCGAGCCGCTCGGCACCCGCGGCGCTCCCGCTGACCGCGAGCACCCGGCAGCCGTGCGCCTTGGCGAACTGCACGGCGCACAGCGAGACGTCCCCGCCGCCCAGGGTGAGCACGGTCGCGCCGGGGAGCAGCGGGCCGCCGCCGGTCAGGGCGCGCCAGGCGGCCACCCCGGCGCAGCTCAGCGCGGCGGCCTCGGCCCAGGCGAGGTGCGCGGGTACGGCGGCGAGCGCCTGCTCGTCCAGCACGGCGTACTCGGTGAGCAGGCCGTCGACGGTGCAGCCGAGCTGGTCGGCGAGGTCGGGCCGGAGCCGGCCGTCCGTCCAGCGCGGGAAGTAGCTGCCGGTCACCCGGTCGCCCACGCGGAACCTGGTCACCTCCGCTCCGACGGCGACCACCTCGCCCGCTCCGTCGCTGAGGGCGATCACCCCGGGCCGGGCGGGCAGCGGGTAGCGGCCGGAGAGGATCAGGGCGTCGCGGCGGTTGAGCGCGGCGGCGTGCACCCTCACCAGCACGCCGGTGGGCCCCGGGTCGGCCGGCTCGCCGTGGTGCAGGACCAGGCCGTCGGGCCGGCCGGGTTCGTCGAGACGGTACGCGCGCATGCTGGTCCTCTTCCGTCGGGCTCGGCCGGGGCTCCCCGGCCCCGGCCGATCCTGGCCGTTACCGTGCGCCGCGCCAATTCCCGGCGGGGAATGACGAGATGGACCGGCCGCGCCGATCCGCCGGGATCGACCGGGCCGGACCTACCCGGCGGTGCGGACCCCCGCGTACCAGCGCCAGTCGGTGCGCGGGGGGCGGCCGGGGAGCTCGCCGCGGCCGGTGGCCCAGAGCAGGGTCGGCCACGGACCGGCGACCGGGTCGGGCCGGACGTCGGGGAAGAGCCGGGCGAGCGTGCGCCGGCAGACGTCCGCCGGAGGCTCCCACGGCAGCCCCAGCCCCTGGGTGACGTCGTACAGGTGGACCAGCGTCTCCACCAGGCTCATCGCGGTGAACCCGGCCGGGTCGGCGAGGCCCCACGGGTGGTAGGCGCGGGTGTCCGGCGAGGCGGTGCGCGCGATCGCGACCATCAGCGCGCCGCTCGCCTCCAGGACCTCGACCAATCCGTCCGGGCCGGTCTCGCGCAGGGCGTAGACGAAACTGTTCGGCGCGCCCGGGGACAGCCGGACCGACCGGAACGGCACGTAGCGGTCCGTCGGCGGGGCCTGCGGGCCGAGCTGGGCCGCGTAGGCGAGCAGGTCGTCGGCCAGGTGCTCGACGGTGGCCCAGCAGTCCCAGGCGAGCGTCCCGGCCGGGCGGGACCAGTCGGCGTCGGCGGGCGCGCCGCGCAGGGTGGCGGCGGCGAGCCGCAGGGTGAGCGCGAGGTCGTCGGCGGTGACCGGCCCGGGAGCGGGATCGGGAGCGGGGTTCGGCCCGTGAGTGCTGTCGATCATGGCGTGACGGTACCCCGCCAGACGGCGGGTCGTCCCTCGATACCCTGCGGGTGTGCTCCCCTCAGGCCGTCAGGGCGTCGGTCAGCCCGGCCAGGACGGCGCACACATCGCGTGCCGCGGCCCGCATCTCCTCGCTCTCGCCGGGCCGGCGCACGAGGTCGGCCAGGATCAGCAGAGCGGCCCGCACGGCGCCCACGGGGACCTCGACGGTGCGCAGCGCGTCCAGCGCGTCGGCGGCCCGCTCGGCGGCGCTGCTGTCCCACGACTGCGTCAATTCCACGGCCCGGGGCGTTCCTTCGGGGCCGGCGGAGACGATGTGCAGGACACGGGGCGGGTTCGTATGGCTCATGCCCGGAGCAACGACGGCAGGGCCCGGCCGGATGCCGCGCGTACGGGTGATCACCGGTTCGAGTGCCGGCGGCGGGCCCGCTCGGAGGCCGTCCGTTCCCATCGTCGGGGCAGCTCACGGGCGCACTGTCGGAGGGAGCGGGTAGCCTCGCTGGTTCGGACGGGCGGACGGACGGGTGACGGGCCGGTGAGCGTGAAAGTACCGCAGCAGGCGGGCGGCGGGTGGATCTCCACCGGGCTGCACTGGCGCGACGGGCGGCCGGTGCTCGGCGCCGTCCAGGGGCACCGGGTGCACGAGCGGGTGGCGGCGGCGGGGGCGCGGATCGGCTGGCTGCTCGGCGGGCCGCGCCGCTGCACCGGGGCCTGGCTGGTGGGGGCGAGCGAGCGCACGCCGTGCCCGCACCACGCCGCCATCGAGCCGGACGGCGGAGCGGTCCAGTGCGCCGCCTGCCAGAGCGTCGACCGCGGGCTGGCGCTCGCCCGGGACCAGATCCTCGACGACGGCCGCACCTACCGGCTGTACCTCGCCTGGTTCGGCGAGGGGCTGCTGAAGGTCGGCCTGACCGCCGAGCAGCGCGGCACCGCCCGGCTGCTCGAACAGGGCGCGCTCGCCTGGACGTTCGCCGCCCGCGGGGCCCTGCCCGCCGTCCGCCGGGCCGAGCTCACCGTCGCCGCCTCGGGGATGGCCCGCGAGCGGTTCACCGGCCGGGCGAAGACGGCGCACTGGTGGCGGCACGGCGATGCCGAAGGGCGCCGCGCCCTCCTCGAAGAGGCCCGCGTCCGGGCCCACCGACTGCTGGACGGGCACGCGGTGGAGCTGCTTCCCGGCCACCCGGTCGTCGACCAGGTCGAGATCTTCGGACTGGCCGACGGCGCGCCCGCGGCGTACGGGCAGATCGACGCCCTCGCCCCCGGCGCGGTGGTCGCCGGGCGGCTGCGCCCGCCGATCGGGCGGTACCTGCTGCTCGACCAGCCCGACGGCGCCGAACCGCTGCTGCTCGACACCCGCCGGCTCACCGGCTGGACGCTCGTCCCGGCGGCCGGCCGCCCGGCGTCGGGCCTGATCGTCAGCCCCCGGGTCCGCCCGGCGGAGCCGGACACCCAGGAGGCGCTGTTCTGATCGACGGGCGGCTGGCCACGGGCGACGGGGTGACGGGCGGCTGACGGCGCTCGGCAGCCGGTGGTCGCCGAAGCCGGTGGTCGCCGAAGCCGAAGGGAGGGCCCCGCCGCCCCGGCCGGTGACCGGGCTCAGCCCAGCTTGCTGCGCACCCCGCCCGGCCCGGACCGCGCCCGGCGCGACAGCGGCGGCCGGGACGGCCGGACGTCGGCCCGCGCGGGCCCGGCGTCGTCGGCGGCGCGATGGGCCAGTGCGGCCCGGGCGGCGGCCAGCGCGACCCGCGCCAGCAGCGGGTCCTCACGGACGCCCGCCGTCCGCTTCGCCGTCTGGCAGGCCGTGCACCAGATCGCCGAGGCGGGCCCGTCCGGGTACACCAGGCTCTCCGGCGGCAGATAGTGGCCGCCGCACTCGACGCACTCCAGGACCAGCCTCATCCGACGATCACCGTTCCGGATCCGTGGCACCGACCGCACGGCGACCAGAAGGTGTTGAGCTTCGCCACCATGCTGCCTTCCTCGTCCAGTTCGACCGTCGCCTCGGTCTTCTCGGTCCCCCCGGACCCCCCGCACCCTGCACAGGACTGAACCTCGGGCATATGACCCTCCTTGGCGCGGGGACCACCGTAGCGCGAATTCCCGGGGTACAGCACTGGTCCGGGGGAACCATCACCCGCGCGGGGCGCACACGCCGGCCCGTGCGCCCCGTCCGTCCCGGCACTGCCCCGACGGATGTTCGGACGAGGCCGGCCAGGGAGCACCGGGCAGCACGCGCCAAGGCACCGGGGGCGGCGGCCGGCCGGATTGTCAGAACCGTGCGGCATGCTCCCCGGAAGGGGTCGGAACGGCGAACGAGCGGGGTGCGGCACATGCGGCAGAGGCCGGAGTTTCCCTACCGGAGGGTGAGCGGGTGGAAGCTCGCCCTGATCGTCCTGGGCACGCTCGCGGTGCCGGTCCTCAACAACCTCTCCCACGGGCTCCCGCCGGCCTCGGCGGAGCCCGGTAGCGGGTTCATGAGGATCCAGGACGTCTCGGCCGCGCTGACGGTGGGCCTGCTGGTCGCCCTGCCGGTCGAGATCATGGCGAATGCCGCGTACCGGCGCAGGCTGCGGAGCCACCAGGAGGAGGTCCGCAGGCTCGTCGAGGAGAACCGGGAGCTGCGGCGGCGTGAGCTCCGGTACGAGGCGGACCGCAAGGCGGCCTGGATCGCCGGCCTGGAGCTGAGCCGCGAGGAGCGGAGGTCGGCCTACGGCCCGTCGATGGCCGAGATCGACGCGGTGTCGCCCGCCGGCTTCGAGGAGCTGGTCCGCCGCCTGATGGCACGCGACGGCCTGCGGGCCGAGGTGATCGGCGGCAAGGGGGACCAGGCCGTCGACGTACTGGCCCGCACCGGCGCAGGCGCGATCGCGGTCCAGTGCAAGCACACGACGACGGGTGCGAAGGTCTCGGCACGGGTGCTCTACCAGATCAAGGGCACCGCCGAGGCGGTCTACGGAGCCAAGGAGTCCCTGGTCGTGACCAACGGTTCCTTCACCCGGGACGCGGTCCAGTGGGGAGCCAGGCACGGCATCGGGCTCATCGACCGTGACGCCCTGCGCAGGTGGTCGGAGGACGCGGACCACCTCTACCGGACCGTGGACCTCGCCATACCGTCCGGAGGGTCGCCGGGCGACCGGCCGGGCAGTGCGGGCCCCTCCCGCCCGGAGGAGCCCGCACGTCCGGAGGAGCCCGCACGCCCGGAGGCCCGGTGACCGTACGCTCAGCCCGCCGCGCTGCGGAGGAACTCCCGGTTCATCGCCGCGATGCTGGGCAGCGGGATGCCCTTGGGGCAGGCGGTGGCGCACTCGCCGGTGTTGGTGCAGCCGCCGAACCCCTCGGCGTCCATCGTGGCGACCATGTCGCGCACCCGGGACCTGCGCTCGGGCGCGCCCTGGGGGAGCACGTTGAGGTGGACGACCTTGGCGGAGGTGAAGAGCATCGCCGAGCCGTTGGGGCAGGCGGCGACGCAGGCCCCGCAGCCGATGCACTCGGCGTGTTCGAAGGCCGTGTCGGCGGTCTCCTTGGGCACCGGCGTGGCATGGGCGTCGGGGGCGCTGCCGGTGGGGGCGGTGATGTAGCCGCCGGAGCCGATGATGCGGTCGAACGCGGAGCGGTCCACCACCAGGTCCCTGACGACCGGGAAGGCGGCGGCCCGCCAGGGCTCGATGTCGATCGTGTCGCCGTCGGTGAAGTGCCGCATGTGCAGCTGGCAGGTGGTGGTCCGCTCGGGGCCGTGGGCCTCGCCGTTGATGACCATGCCGCAGGCGCCGCAGATGCCCTCGCGGCAGTCGTGGTCGAAGGCCACCGGCGTGTCGCCGCGGGTGATCAGCTCCTCGTTGAGGGTGTCGAGCATCTCCAGGAAGGACATGTCCGGGCTGATCCCGTCGACCTGGTAGGTGGTCATCGAGCCGGGGGCGTCCGGGCCCGCCTGGCGCCAGATCCGAAGGGTGAGGTTCACGCGTAGCTCCGCTGGGTGGGGTGGACGTGCTCGAAGTCGAGGTGCTCGCGGTGGAGGACGGGGGCGCTGCCGGTGTCGGTGAACTCCCAGGCCGCGGCGTAGGAGAAGGTGTCGTCGCGCCGGGCCGCCTCGCCGTCCTCGGTCTGGCTCTCGGTCCGGAAGTGGCCACCGCAGGACTCGGCGCGGTGCAGGGCGTCCAGGCACATGAGCTCGGCCAGTTCGAAGTAGTCGACCAGCCGGTTGGCCTTCTCCAGCGACTGGTTGAACTCCTCCCCGGTGCCGGGCACCCGGATCCGGCGCCAGAACTCCTCGCGCAGCTCGGGGATCCGGGCGAGGGCGCGGCGCAGGCCGGCCTCGTCCCGGGCCATCCCGCACTCGTCCCAGAGGAGTTCGCCGAGTTCGCGGTGGAAGGAGTCCGGCGTCCGGTCGCCGCCGACCGCCAGGATCAGGTTCAGCCGGTCCGTCACCTCGGCCTCGACCGAGGCGATCTCGGCGTGGTCGGCCGGGACGGCGGGCAGCGGGTTGCGGGCCAGGTAGTCGTTGAGGGTCGGCGGGAGGACGAAGTAGCCGTCGGCGAGGCCCTGCATCAGGGCGCTGGCGCCGAGCCGGTTGGCGCCGTGGTCGGAGAAGTTGGCCTCGCCGATGGCGAACAGGCCCGGGACGGTGGTCTGCAGGTCGTAGTCGACCCAGAGCCCGCCCATCGTGTAGTGGATCGCCGGGTAGATCCGCATCGGCACCCGGTACGGGTCCTCGGCGGTGATCCGCTCGTACATCTCGAACAGGTTGCCGTACTTGGCGGCCACCGCGTCGCGGCCGAGCCGCCGGATGGCGTCGGCGAAGTCCAGGTAGACGCCCTGGCCTCCCGGGCCGACGCCGCGGCCCTCGTCGCAGACGTTCTTGGCGGCCCGGGAGGCGATGTCGCGCGGCACCAGGTTGCCGAAGGCGGGGTAGATCCGCTCCAGGTAGTAGTCCCGCTCGGCCTCGGGGATCTCGGCCGGCGGCCGGGTGTCGCCCTTGGCCTTCGGCACCCAGATCCGGCCGTCGTTGCGCAGCGACTCGCTCATCAGGGTCAGCTTGGACTGGTGCTCGCCGGAGCGCGGGATGCACGTCGGGTGGATCTGGGTGAAGCAGGGGTTGGCGAACCAGGCGCCGCGCCGGTGGGCGCGCCAGACCGCCGTGGCGTTGGAGTTCTTGGCGTTGGTGGACAGGTAGAAGACGTTGCCGTAGCCGCCGCTGGCCAGCACCACCGCGTCGGCGGTGTGGGTGGTGATCGCGCCGGTCACCAGGTCGCGCGCGACGATGCCGCGCGCCCGCCCGTCGACCACCAGGAGGTCGAGCATCTCGGTGCGCGCGTGCATCTCCACGTTGCCGGCGGCGATCTGGCGCGACAGCGCCTGGTACGCGCCGAGCAGCAGCTGCTGGCCGGTCTGGCCGCGGGCGTAGAAGGTGCGGGAGACCTGGACGCCGCCGAAGGAGCGGGTGTCGAGCAGGCCGCCGTACTCGCGGGCGAAGGGGACGCCCTGGGCCACGCACTGGTCGATGATCTCCACCGACACCTGGGCCAGCCGGTGCACGTTGGACTCGCGGGCCCGGAAGTCGCCGCCCTTGACGGTGTCGTAGAAGAGCCGGCGGACGGAGTCGCCGTCGTTGCGGTAGTTCTTGGCGGCGTTGATGCCGCCCTGGGCGGCGATCGAGTGGGCCCGCCGGGGGGAGTCCTGGAAGCAGAACTGGACCACGTGGTAGCCCTGTTCGGCCAGGGTGGCGCCGGCCGCGCCGCCGGCCAGGCCGGTACCGACCACGATCACGGTGTGCTTGCGCCGGTTGGCCGGGTTGACCAGCTTGGCGTCGAACCGCCGTTGGTCCCAGCGCTGTTCGATCGGCCCGGCGGGAGCCCTGGTGTCGGCGACCGGGTCGCCCACGGTGTACTCGCTGTAGGGGGTCAACTCACCACTCCGGTCATCACGGCCACGGGGACGGACAGGAAGCCGACGGTCAGCACCAGCGCCAGGCCGTTGGCGGTCAGTTTCAACGCGCGGTCCCGGCGGGCGTTGTTGGCGCCGAGGGTCTGTGCGGCGCTCCAGAAGCCGTGCCGGATGTGCAGGCCGACGGCGAGCATCGCGACGATGTAGATCACGCAGCTGTACCAGTGCGAGAAGGAGGCCACGATGTTCTGGTACGGGTGGCCGTGCTCGGCGGCCGGGTTCACGGTGAGCGTGGTGAGGTCCAGGATGTGCCAGACGATGAACAGCGCCAGGATCACCCCGCCCCAGCGCATCGTCCGGGTCGCGTAGCTGCTCCGCCGCCGCCGGTGCACGTACTTGCCGGGCCGGGCCGCGAGGTCACGCCGGCTGAGCTGGTACGCGGCCACGCCGTGCAGCCCGACGGCCGCCAGCAGGCCGACCCGGGCGATCCACAGGAACCACTCGTGGTGCAGGACCGGCTGACCGAGGGTGCGCAGCCAGTGCGCGTAGCCGTTGAGGTCGTCCGGGCCGAAGAACACCTTGAGGTTGCCCAGCATGTGCGCGACCAGGTAGAGCAGCATGACCAGTCCGCTGACGGCCATGACCGCCTTCTTGCCGACGGTCGACCGCCACAGGGTCGCCAGGGTGGACGGATGCCGGGCCGTCCGAGTCGCGGTTGTCATGGCGACAACGGTAGGGACGGGCCCGACGGTACGTCCAAGACATGCTGCGGCTCACCGCGATAGCCGGGGCCTATGGCGGGTGCGCTGGGGGTGCGTGGGGCGCGCGCCTATCCTGGGCGGGTGCAGCTGCAGCAACTCCGCTACTTCCTCGCCGTCGCCGAGACCCGCCACTTCACCCGCGCGGCCGAGGCGGCGCATGTGGCGCAGCCCTCCCTCTCCCAGCAGATCCGTTCCCTGGAGCGGGAGTTGGGTGCTGAGCTGTTCCACCGTACCCGGGGCAACATCGCCCTCACCGACGCCGGGGACGCCCTGCTGCCGCTGGCCCGGCGCATCCTCGCGGACACCGAGAGCGCCCGGCTGGCCGTCCAGGAGACGGTGCAGCTGCGCCGCGGCCGGGTCCGGCTGGGAGCACCGCCGAGCCTGTGCACCAGCCTGGTGCCCGACGTCCTGCGGGTCTTCCGCGACCGCTACCCGGGGGTGGCGCTGGTGGTCCGCGAGGGCGGCTCGCGCGACCTGGTCCGGACGCTGGCGGCGGGGGAGCTGGACGTCGCGCTGATCATCACCCCGCCGAGCGGGGAGGCGGCGCCGGCGCTCGCCGTCACCGAGCTGCTGCACGAGGAACTGGTCCTGGTGGCCCGGGCCGCCACGGCCGGACGGCGCCGCCGGGTCAGGGTGGCGGAGCTGCGCGGCCGGCCGCTGGTGATGTTCCGGGAGGGCTACGACGTGCGGGAGGCGACGCTGGCCGCCTGCCGGGAGGCCGGCTTCGAGCCGGAGTTCGCGGTGGAGGGCGGGGAGATGGACGCGGTGCTGGGCTTCGTCCGGGCCGGGCTCGGGCCGGCCGTGGTGCCCGGCATGGTGGCGGCCCGCTCGGGGCTGGCCGTGACCCCGTTCGCCGGGCCGGGGCTGGGGCGGACGATCGCCGTCGCGCACGGGCACGAGGTGCCGCTCACCCGGGCGGCGGACGCGCTGCGCGAGACCCTGCTGCGCCACCTGCGCGACGCGGCCCGGGCGGGCGAGCTGCCGCCGGGCACCCGGCTGCTGCTGGAGCCGTGACCGGGCCGGAGGCGGGTGGCACGGGCGAACGGTTGGCACGGTGTGCGAATCACCCGAATCGTGACCTGACGGCTGCGCGACCCCGGAACCCGCTGTTCACGGGCCGCGTCCCAGGGAGTGGCCACGGTGTCGTAGGGTGCGACGCCGCAGGGCCGAGAAGGCAGTCACGGGGAGAGTGCGACGCGATGGACGACGGGAAGCAGCAGGACGGCAGACGGACCGGGAGCGGCGACGCTCCCACCGGCGGGGCTTCCCCGGCCGGCGCCCGCCCGACCGACAGTCCGCACGACGGGGCGCTGCAGGACGGGGCGCCGCAGGACGGGGCTCCGCAGGACCGGGCTCCGGCGATCGAGGACGAGCGCCCCTGGGAGATCCCCGACTACCTCCACGAGCGGGAGCTCGGCTCCGGCGCGAGCGGTCGGGTCGTGCTCGCCCGCCACCGCGCGACCGGCCACCCCGTCGCGATCAAGTACCTGCACAGCTCGGTCGGCACCCCCGCCCTGCGGGAGGAGGCCGAGGTCCTCGCGGCCATCGACTCCCCGCACGTCACCCGGCTCTACGAGTACGTCGAGGGTGAGCGGGGCGCGGCCATCGTGATGGAGCTGGTGGACGGGATCGCGCTGCGCGACCTGCTCCGGGCGGAGGGCGCCACCACCCCGGAGGCCGCGCTGGTCGTCCTGAAGGGCTCGCTGCTGGGCCTGGCGGCCGCCCACGAGGCCGGTGTGGTGCACCGCGACTACAAGCCCGCCAACGTCCTTGTCGACGTCCACGGCACCTCCAAGCTCGTCGACTTCGGCATCGCCGTCCCGAGCGGCGACGACCGCGACGTGTCCGGTACCCCCGCCTACATGCCGCCCGAGCAGTGGGCGGGGCGGCCGGCCTCCCCGGCCGGTGACGTCTACGCCGCCACCGTCACCTTCTTCGAATGCCTCACCGGCACCCGCCCGTACGAGGGCGCCACGATCGCCGAGCTCGCCGTCCAGCACACCGAGGCCCCGATCCCGGCCGAGCTGGCGCCCGACCCGGTCAGGCCGCTGATCCTCGCGGGCCTGGCCAAGGATCCGCAGGCCCGGCCCGGGAGCGCGGCCGAACTGGTCGAGGAGCTGGAGGCCGTCGCGTCGGCCGGGTACGGGCCGCAGTGGGAGGAGCGGGGCCGCCTCGACCTGACGGCGCTGGTGGCGCTGCTCGCGCTGCTGCTGCCCGGCGCCGGCGGTGCGGCCGGCGGCACCTCACTGGCCCACACCGTCCTGGCGGGCGGCACCGCCCCGGCCGCCGCCACAGTCCGGGAGACGCTGGTCCGGCAGACGCTGAGCCGGACCGCGCCGGCCCGTCGCGGGGCGCGCCTCGGCAGCCGGGGCAAGGCGCTCGCCGGGGTCGTGGCCGGCACTCTGACCCTGGCCACGCTGGCCGGCATGGCGATGGCGGGGGCCGCCGACGGCGGTGCCCGCACGGTGGTTGGCGGCGCCTCCCCGGAGGCCACCACCACGCTTGGCGGGCCCGACCCGACGGAAGCTCCCCCGCCCGCCGCGAGCAGCGCCGCGGACCTTCCGAGCGGCGAGCCGTCCGGCCCGTCGGTGTCGCCGTCGGTGATCCCCGGCAGCCCGAGCACCTCGCCCACGGCCACGCCGACCGGTAAGACGCCCAGCACCAAGGGGACCTCGCCCGCGACGGTCGCCCCCACCTCCGCCCCGCCGTCGGCCCCGTCCGGTGGCGGGGCTCCGACGGCCGCGCCCCCGTCGGCCCCGCCCACCTCGACCGCCCCCGTACCGACCGCGACCGCCGCCCCGACCCCGACCTCGACGGCGACCGTCGCCCCGGCGGCCGTCGCCGTTACCACGGTGAACCTGGACTCGCTGACCTGCAGCGGCCGGTGGAGCCTGACCGCGACCGTCACCGTGGTCGCCCAGGGCGCCGGTACCGGCACCTTGACGCTGAGCTGGTTCCACACCTCGGGCCGGGGGACGATCATTGTCGCGACCGACACGGTGGCGGTCCGAGACGGCCGCGCCACCGTCACCCGGCCGCACGACTTCGGCTCGACCGACACCTTCCCGACCTGGGGCGTGAGCGTCGGCACCACGCCGGCGGCGGCGAAGCCGGGCAGGACGTCGGCCACGATGGCGGCCTACCTCTGCGACCCGCCCCGCTGACGCCGTACCGGTCCCCGGCCCCAACGACCCCTCCCCGTCGCGTCTCCTGGAGCAGCCATGTCCACGCCCCGCCCCGACTCCGCCCCGGCACCGGGAGCGGCCGCAGACCGGACCGTTCGGCTCGCCACCGGTCCGGACGGCGCAGACCGGACGGCGCGACCCGCCGCCGAGGCGACCGTTCGGCTCAACGGGGCCGAGGGGACCGTTCGGCTCAACGGGGCCGAGGTCACCGTTCGGCTCAACGAGGCCGAGGCGACCGTTCGGCGCGACGACGCCGAGGCCGCGAGTGCGACGTTCCTGGACCCCGGGGTCTGGGGCGGCGCACCGGAGCCGACCGGGACCACCACGCTCGTCGAGCCGCCGCCGGGTGAACAGCCGCCGAGCGAACAGCCGCTCGCCCCGGGCGAGTTGCGGCGGTTCGGCCCCGGTGTCCCGCCGCAGGCCGCCGCGGTCTGGCACGGCACCGCCGTGCCGCGGGCACCGCAGCAGCCCCGCCCGCGTCGGGTGTGGCGGTGGCTGGTCCCGGTGGCGGTGCTGTCGGCGGTCCTGGCCGTCCTGGCCTTCCTGTTCTGGCGCTTCACCACGCCCGCCCTGGCGGTCACCGGCGTCGGCGTGACCACCGATCCGGCGGGCCCCGGCTGCGGCGGCACGGCGGTGATCACGGCCGCGGTGGAGACCGACGGCGGCGCCGGCACCGTCCGCTACCACTGGCTGCGGAGCGACGGCACCACCTCTGGCGAGATCACCCAGGAGGTCGGCTCCGGCGCGCACCGTACCGACCTGGTGCTCCGCTGGAGCTTCGAGGGCCAAGGCTCGCTCCAGGCCGCCGCGACCCTGGAGATCCTCTCCCCGGCCCCCCGCACCGCGACCGCCTCGTTCGCCTACCGCTGCCCCTGAGCGCTCGGGACCGGCCCGGACCGGGGCGAGAACCCCGCGCACCTGCCGTCCGCCGGGGCAGGGCCCGTCCGCCAGGGCAGGGCTCGTCCGGCGGCCTCCCCGCTTCTGCTCCTATCGTTGAACCGGACGACTCCGGCGCACGGTGAGGTGGGCTGAGCATGAACGGCGCGGACATCGACTATGCGGCCGTGTTCCAGGCGCTTCCCGGCATGGTGGCGCTGCTGACCCCCGACCTGGTGTACGCGGAGGTGAACGAGGAGTTCGTGCGGATGTCGGGCCGTCCGCGTGCCGCGTTGATCGGCCGGTACCTCTTCGACGTCTTCCCCGACAACCCGAACGACGCCGCGGCGACCGGCGCGCGGAATCTGCGCGCGTCGCTGATGCGGGTGCTGGCCACCGGGGAGCGCGACGCCATGGCGCTGCAGCGCTACGACGTCGAGTCCCCGGAACGGCCGGGCAGTTGGACGGAGCGGTACTGGAGTCCGGTGAACGCTCCGGTGCTCGGGCCCGACGGCCGGGTGGTCCTGCTCGTGCACCGGGTGGAGGAGGTGACCGAGCTCATCACGGCCCGTGGTGGCCAGGGCGGCGGCCGGGCCCGGGTACTGGAGGCGGAGCTCTACACGCGGGCCCGCGAGCTGCAGGACGTCAACGAGCGGCTGCGGCAGGCCCACTCCAGGGAGCGCGAAGTGGCTCTCGCGCTGCAGGAGGCGATGCTGCCCGCCCCGCGACCGGTGGGCCACCATCCGGCTGCCGTGCGGTACCGACCCGCGGTGGGCGCGTTGAACGTGTGCGGGGACTGGTACGACCTGGTCGACCTGCCCGGCGACCGCATCGGGGTGGCCGTCGGTGACGTCGTCGGCCACGGCCTCAGGGCGGCCGGCGTGATGGGACTGCTCCGCAGCGCGTTGAGCGCGGCCGTACTGGTGGCCGAGGGGCCCGCCCAGGCGCTGGAGGTTCTCGGCCTGTACGCGCGCTCGGTCGACGGTGCCGAGAGCGCCACGGCGGTGGAGACCCACATCGACTGGGGCACGCACACGATCACCTACAGCAGTGCGGGCCACCCCCCGCCCGCCCTGCTGCACACCGACGGCACCATCGAGTTCCTGGACCGGGCCACCGACCCGCCGCTCGGTGCCCGCCCCGAACCCGTGCCCCGCCCGGAGGCGACCGTCACGTTCGATGAGGGCGACACGCTCGTGCTGTACACCGACGGGCTGGTCGAGCGCCGTCGTGAGGACATCGACACCGGCCTCGCCCGCCTCGCCGACTCCCTCGCCCTCCACCGCGGCACCGCCCCCGAACCCCTGGCCGACGCCCTCCTGCACGACCTGCTGCCGCACGGCGGCGCCACCGACGACACGGCCCTGGTCGTCGTCCGGCTCTGACGGCCCCCCGGCCACGCCCTCAGTCGTCCGGCGCCGACGGCCCACCCCGGCCACGCCGTCATGAGGGCCCGCCCCCGGGCACCCGGTCGAGCGTCCGCAACCGCGCGCGGGCCCGGGACGGGGTGTCCCGGGCCCGCGCGGTGCGGCGGTGTGGGTCAGGCCGGCAGAACGGCCTCGATCGCGGCGATGACCTCGGCCGACTCCGGCTCGGTGCGGGGCCGGATCCGGGCGGCCACGGTGCCGTCGGGCGAGACGAGGAACTTCTCGAAGTTCCAGGCCACGTCCCCGGCCTGGCCCTCGGCGTCGGCGGTCCGGGTCAGCTGTGCGTAGAGCGGGTGCTGGTCGTCGCCGTTGACGTCCGCCTTCTCGAACAGCGGGAAGGAGACGCCGTAGGTGGTGGAGCAGAAGGTCTGGATCTCCTCGGCGCTGCCCGGCTCCTGCCCGGCGAACTGGTTCGACGGGAAGCCCAGCACGGTGAAGCCGCGCGCGGCGTAGCGCTCCTGGAGGCGCTCCAGGCCGGCGTACTGGGGCGTCAGGCCGCACTTGGAGGCGACGTTGACGATCAGCAGCGCCTTGCCCTTGTAGTCGCCCAGCGAGGTGGCCTCGCCGGACAGGGTGCGCAGCGGGATGTCGTACAGGCTCACGGAAGTCCCCTTCGGATGGTCGGGTGTCGGGACAGGACTCGTCACGGAACGGTAGTCGCCCCGCCGGGGTCAACCACGACCGGGCTCCGGGTGTTCCGTCCCCGTTCGGGTGGACCCGGCGTCGAAGCGGGCGGCGACGGCGGCGAAGTCGGCGCTGTGCCAGCGCTCGGGGCGCATCCGGATGGCGATGTCGGCGGTCAGCTGCTCGGCGGTGGCGGCGAGGTAGGCGCGGGCGGTGGCCGGCGGCATGTAGCGGTGGGCCATCGCGGCCCGTTCGGCGGGGTCGATCTCGTCCTCGATCGCCACCACCGGGCCCTCCACGCTCACGTACCGGCAGGGCGGTTCCTCCTGCTGGGCGCAGAGCGCGAAGCGGCGGGCGGCGCGGATCCGGTGGGCCTTGGCGGAGTCGCGGCCGGTGAGGACGGTGAGGACGCCGCCGGGCCGGTAGGAGTACCAGATCGGGACGGCCAGCAGGCTCCCGGCCGACCGGCCGCCGTCGTCGCGGACGGCCAGGACGCCGACGTGCGGGCCGGCCAGAAAGGTCTCGCGCTCGGCGATGCTCATGGTGAAGGGCACGGAGTGGCCTCCCGGGGTACGGAGGCCCGCGTGCTGCGGTCGCGCGCGGGCGGTCCGCCGGTACGTACCCGCACGGTCCCGGTGTCGAACGCGGTCACCCGGGACGGACGGGTGCGCGCGCCGGTCGCGAGCCGGCAACGCGACCGGCGCGCGACCCGCGCCCGACCGCCGGGCCGACCGCCGGGCCGACCGCCGGGCCGACCGCCGGGCCGACCGCCGCGCCCAACGGCCCGGGCCCAACCGCCCGAGGGCTCGCGGCGGGCGGCGGCGGTCCGGCGCCCGCCGGGGCGCCGGACCCGCGCGGCTCAGAGCGCCAGCGGCTTGATCGCCGTGGGGGCGTGCTCCGGCAGCGTGGCGAGCTCCTCGAACTCGGTGACGTCGCTCATGTCGACGGTCTTGCTCATCGAGATGTTGGTGATGCGCTCCAGGATGGCCTCGACCACGACCGGGACGCTGTGCTCGGCGGCGAGCTTCTTGGCCTCCTCGAAGGCGGCGCCCAGCTCGTTCGGGTCGGTGACGCGGATGGCCTTGACGCCCAGGCCCTCGGCGACCTTGACGTGGTCGACGCCGTAGACGCCGAGCTCCGGGGTGTTGATGTTCTCGAACTCCAGGTTGACCTGGAAGTTGATGTCCAGGCCGCCCTGCGCCTGGCGGATCAGGCCCAGGTACGCGTTGTTCACGAGGACGTGGACGTAGGGGACCTTGTGCTGGGCGGCGACCGCCAGCTCCTCGATCATGAACTGGAAGTCGTAGTCGCCGGACAGCGCGACGATCGGGGTCTGCGGGTCGGCGACGGCGGCACCGATCGCGGCCGGGATGGTCCAGCCGAGCGGGCCGGCCTGGCCGCAGTTGATCCAGTGGCGCGGCTTGTAGACGTGGAGCATCTGCGCGCCGGCGATCTGGGAGAGGCCGATCGTGGTGACGTAGCGGGTCTCCGGGCCGAAGGCCTTGTTCATCTCCTCGTAGACGCGCTGCGGCTTCATCGGGATGTCGTCGAAGTGCGTGCGGCGCAGCAGGGTGGCCTTGCGCTCCTGGGCGGAGGCGGCCCAGGCGGTGAAATCGGGCAGCCGGCCCTCGGCCTTGAGCTCCTCGGCGACCTCGATGAAGAGCTCCAGCGCGGCCTTGGCATCGGAGGCGATGCCGAAGTCCGGAGCGAAGATCTTGCCGATCTGGGTGGGCTCGATGTCGACGTGGACGAACGTGCGGCCCTTGGTGTACGCCTCCAGGTTGTACCCGGTGTGGCGGTTGGCCCAGCGGTTGCCGATGCCGAGGACGAAGTCCGACTCCAGGAACGTCGCGTTCCCGTAGCGGTGCGAGGTCTGGACGCCGACCATGCCGGCGCTCAGCGCGTGGTCGTCGGGGATGGTGCCCCAGCCCATCAGGGTGGAGATGACCGGCACGCCGGTCAGCTCGGCGAACTCGACCAGCAGGTCGGAGGCGTCGGCGTTGATGATGCCGCCGCCGGCGACGATCAGCGGACGCTCGGACTCCAGCAGGAACCGGATCGCCTTCTCGGCCTGGGCCCGGCTGGCCTGCGGCTTGTAGACCGGCAGCGGCTGGTAGGTCTCGGGGTCGAACTCGATCTCGGTCAGCTGGACGTCGATCGGCAGGTCGATGAGGACCGGGCCCGGACGGCCGGAGCGCATCAGGTGGAAGGCCTCCTGGAACACGCCCGGGACCTGCGCGGCCTCCAGCACGGTGGTGGCCTTCTTGGTGACCGGCTTGGCGATCGAGGAGATGTCGACCGCCTGGAAGTCCTCCTTGTGCAGCTTGGAGACCGGGGCCTGGCCGGTGATGCACAGGATCGGGATCGAGTCGGCGATCGCCGAGTAGAGGCCCGTGATCATGTCGGTGCCGGCCGGGCCGGAGGTGCCGATGCAGACGCCGATGTTGCCGGCCTTGGCGCGCGTGTAGCCCTCCGCCATGTGGGAGGCGCCCTCGACGTGTCGGGCCAGCGTGTGGCGGATGCCGCCGCCCTCCTTGAGGGCCTTGTAGAAGGGGTTGATCGCTGCGCCCGGCACGCCGAACGCGACCTCAACGCCTTCGAGCTTGAGGATCTCCACTGCCGCGCGGGCGGCTGTCATACGAGGCATCGGGTTTCTCCTGCGTCGGCCCGCAGTGGGTCGGAGGGCTCATCTCCAGAATTCCACCATACGGAAGAACGGTTTCTGTATGCGGAAACAAAGTAAGGCGGCGCCCTTCGGGGCGTCAAGGGGGGTTTCAACAGAATGTGGAAGCAGCTGTGCGGTGGGGAGTGGCGGGAAACCGCAGGTGGCGGGCGCGGAAAGAGGCCGGCCGGCTGTCGGGCCAGGCTGTCACGGCGGCTGCCGCCGATCCATCGCCCGTTCCTCCAGGCCGCCGGGGTCGGACGGGCCCCGCGGTCGTCCCTTCGTGCAAGGCGTCCGGCGGCACGCCCCGCGGAAGCCGGTGGAACGGCTGCCTCCCGGGCCGGCCTAGTTCGTGTGCAGGTTCGCCATTCGCACGTGCGTACCCGACGGGAGCCCAGGTCCGGGGCTGAAAGTGACCCTCGTGTGCCGCTTGGGTGAAGGGACGGTGTGCGAGGTAGGCCTCGCCTGGGCCCCCGGGTACCGTCGGAGGCACGCCGGACCCGTCATGGTTGCCATGTTCAACTCGGGCCGCAGCAGGGGGATTTGGGATCGACCGGGAGCGGGGGAGTTCCGGCCGTCGGGTCCCGTCCAGGACCGGTCCGCCCGGTCCGCACGCAGCCGATCGACGAACAGCCCCTGACTCGCACCCGCCCCGCCCCGACACCCACCGCCGCCACCCGGCCAACCTGGGCGGCGGCCGCCGTACCGACGCCGCCGCGCCGTGCGAGCCGCGGACGCCGTCGGGTGCCCCACCGAGGTATCACCCGCGGTCCGCGACGCGGCGAATCACCCACCGCCGCGCCTGTCGCCGCTTGCCCGCCCGTCGCTGTCTCTGCTGCCTGTCGCCCACTGGCCCGCCCGCTGGCCCGTCGCTGTCCCTGCTGCCCGTCGCTGCCCCGCCCGCCCGCCCGCTCGGTCGGCCGAGCCGTGTCCGGTCCGGTCGGCCGTCCACCCCCAGCAGCGCGTCCGCCCCGTCGGCGGGTGCGCGGAAGGAATCTCAATGACCGTGTCAAGCCGTCTGCGTGACCGGCGGGGCGGAGGTGAACAGCCTCTTGTCACGCAGCATCGCCCACAGCACGTCGA